>JBLIKM010000131.1:0-5057 GCA_047636295.1 Methylophagaceae bacterium | reverse complement strand
GCCTCCGGTGGTAGTGTAGGCTACGATCATAAAGGCATGGGTATTACCGCAAAAGGTGGCTGGGAATCAGTAAAGCGCCATTTCCGTGAAATGGATATTGATTGTCAAACAACCGACTTTACCTGTGTTGGTATTGGCGATATGGCGGGTGATGTATTTGGTAATGGTATGTTGTTATCTAAGCACATTAGATTACAGGCCGCGTTTAATCATATGCATATATTTATTGATCCGACGCCTGATGCCGCCTCTACTTTTAAAGAGCGCGAAAGGTTATTTAATTTACCCAGATGTAGCTGGGAAGATTATAACAAAGACATATTGTCTGAAGGCGGGGGCATTTTTAGTCGTTCGGTTAAATCAATCAAATTAACGCCACAAATCAAAAAGATGTTGGGCAGTCAAAAACAATCAATGGCGCCAACTGAATTAATACAAGCACTGTTAAAAATCAACGTGGATTTGTTGTGGAACGGTGGCATTGGTACTTACGTTAAGTCGGAGAAAGAAAGCCATTTGGAAGTGGGTGATCGTGCTAACGATACATTGCGTATTAACGGTAATGAATTAAAAGCACGTGTGGTTGGCGAAGGCGGTAACCTTGGGTTTACGCAATTAGGCCGAATAGAATATGCGACCACTGGCGGTCGACTTAACGCAGATTTTGTCGATAATGTGGGTGGTGTAGCTTGCTCAGATAAAGAAGTAAATATAAAAATATTGTTAAATGGTCTCGTACAGAGTGGCGATATGACGGTTAAACAACGTAATAAAATATTGTACGATATGACTGATGAAGTCTCTGTGATGGTTTTGGAAGATTGTTATCGTCAAACCCGTTCTTTATCTATCACCGCTCTGCGTAGTATTGGCAACCAATTAAAAGAACAAGCCCGTTTTATTCATGCCTTAGAAAAAGCCGGAAAACTTGACCGTGCTTTGGAATTTATTCCATCCGATGATGAAATTGCAGATCGATTAGCCAAAGGTAAAGGACTCACACGTCCAGAGCTATCAGTATTGCTTGCTTATAATAAAATGGTACTAAAAGAAGACTTAGTTTGTCCTGAAATCACCGATAACCCTTATTACAATATATTGTTGTTGGGATCCTTTCCAAAACAGCTTCAAGATAATTATCACGCACAAATGCAGGAACATCCCTTGAGAGCTGAAATTATTGCCACAGAACTTGCTAATAGAATTGGTAATGATATGGGCTTTAACTTTGTTAATCGTATGTATGAAGAAACCGGAGCGACTGTTTCTGAGATAGCCAATTGTTACATAATGGCCAGTGAAGTTTTTGGTTTATCGGATATCTGGAAACAGATTGAAGCCTTAGATAATAAAATTTCTACTGCTTTTCAAACGGAAATGTTATTTAAAATACGTCGTACTATCCGCCATGCAACTAGGTGGCTTATACGTCACCGCGACAAATCACTTAATATTGAACAAGCGATTGAATTTTATCGCCCAACGCTAGATAACCTAGTCATCAACCTTAACAGTTATATGGCAGAAGATGAGGTGGTTGAAATAGTTAGAGTTCAAAATGAGCTGATTGGTGCTAATGTGCCTAACGCTATTGCAAGTTACGTTTCAAAATTAAGTACATTATTCTCTGCGATGGATCTTGCCCAACTTGCATCTGGCGATAAGAGAAATATTGAGTTTGTGGCTAAACTGTACTTTAGTTTGGGTGTAAGGTTAGAATTTAATTGGTTCTTGAAGCAAATCACTAAACAACCCGTCACTAACCATTGGCAAGCGTTGGCTAGATTGTCATTCAGAGAAGAGCTTGATTGGCAGCAACGTTCACTTACGGAAGTTATTTTAAGAAGTGACACCAAAAGTAAAGATATCGAACACATACTTGATAACTGGTTTGAGCTTAATGGACAGTCATTAGAGCGTTGGTATCATATTCTGACAGATTTCAGAATCGGCCAAACCCACGAGTTTGCTAAATTTTCAGTCGCGTTAAGAGAGCTGATGTTACTTAGATTAAATTGCGATCCAACTAAATAGTGGTTAGACACTTATGTCAGAATTGTCGTCGCCTCAATATATCTTATAAATAAACAGGGAGCGGTAAGTTAAGGCCAGTGGCTCATCAAAGGTATTCAAGTCAGTTTAAAGAAGCAATATTGAACAAGCTAAGTTAAAGTAGTTGGTCGGGCTTTAACCCGACATGTTGGACTGAAGTCCATCCTACACTTGCAAAGCCATAGGGTTGAACTTGATTTATTTGTTCAATATATAAAGCGTTTAGTATTAAAATGATTTGTGTTAGATGTCTTTCATTATTTTGGCTGTTTTTTAGCATCTGATGCAACTTTTTATGCCCAGAGGAATGTCTAGTTATAATGGCTGTTTTCTTTGAATCTCTAAATTATTGAGATAACTTAATTTATGTGTTTTATACTGAACCCAATGTAGGATTAAATTATAGATCCAAGTTTTAGATAAAGATGAGGCCTAAGATACCTCGGCTACAAACTCTATGATTCGTGATGAACGTATGCAGGCACTGGTTTCAAAAGATAAGGAGCCGATTACACCATTAGTACATCGTAGTCGCGATCTATACCAAGATAATGCCGTATCCGTTACCTTGGTAATGGGTGGTTCAGGCGACTTTTTTGGGCTAGCAGATACCGTGATCATGATGGATAATTACATGGCTAAAGATGTGACTATCAAGGCTAAAGAGTTGGCACATCATGTAATACCAAAAGAAATCAAATTTCCAAAGATAAAAGCAAGGAATGCACGAATACCTAGGGTGGCCTTTTTAAGCCCCAAATATGATGAAAATAGAGATAAAATACAAGCGATAGAAACGCGAATATTACGATATAGTCAGATTGAAATCGATGTTTCTCAACTGGAGCAATTGGTTGATAAAGCTCAACTTACAGCCATTGGCTATCTAATTTGTCATTATTATCTAGATAATAGGCACAATTATTTGAGTGATATAGATATTGTCGAGGGTTTGAAAGAGGCATATATTGGTGTTGAACAATTAGGTTTCGATTGTTTAACACCTTATATTATCGGCACACTGGCTATTCCACGACTGCATGAATTAGTGGCGACAGTAAACAGAATGCGAAACTTAGAGCTAAGCAGTGTAGTTAAATAGCTTGTGTCCTGAGAGTTCTTTAACATCGCGAATATTAACGGCATAGCAGCTCAATTAAAACCTTCGGTCGTATAGCGGTAAGCTTTAAGCTCAGGCAGCCAAGAATAGTCATTTAAGCCAGCCTTCATTTTCAAATAATGGACAAAGTCAGTTGGATTAGATAAAGATTGCCATACTGAAGGTAAAAAAGTAGCGCGATTCATGCCATCATCTAAGATAAGACCATCGATATTGGGACGAAGCAGTTGAAGTAATTCGGCTTCTGATTGACAGTGTATAAGCTCACTAGGGCTAAGAATAGAAATATGAATACTCAGATCGGCTAGTTCTTCTTCAGTCAGCTGTGGAAAGCGGGTATCTGAAAAGGCGGCGCCGTAGCTGTTGTAGGCGATATCTTCAGCCAGCGGTTTTTTTGCTTCTAGCATACCAATGCAACCGCGTAATTCTCCATGCTTTTGCAAGGTGACAAATGTTGCTCTGGGCACAGTAAGTGCGGCAGCTAAGGCGCTGGTATCAATCGGTAAAGGACAACCATGTTTTAAGCCATAGCTGATAGATTTTTTCGCCAGTTCTGTTAACAGTTGACGATCACTATTGCTAAGCATTACGCTAGCACTTCAAATAAATAGGCACTATAGCCGACTACATTGTCTTTACTGCCAGCAGTATCATCTGAGTTTTTTACATCAATTACAGAGGGTTTAAGCGGGTGTTGATGTGCAAACTTTAATAAGCCTCGAATTCCAACACAACCACAGGCATTACAATGATGAACATTATGATAATTGAGATCGATAATAGCTTGTGATGCCATTTTGTCTAACTGTTGTTCTGTTTAATAATCATGATAATGACTAAGATCAGAACTGATAATAAAGAGGGTTTCAGGCCCTGCCCAAAGTGCAGCGATTACCTTTTCACTAAGTTCAGGGCTAGCATCTCCAGCAACAATGGGCACAATAGAAAACTCATCTAATACCTGTTGCAAAAAGGGCAATTGGACTTCTAGGCTATGTTCTGCAGCATGCGCTAAATCCATTGTTTCAACATCGTCAATATCACTGAGTTTAGCCTATGCTGCTTTATCTATTGGAACAGATCCCAAGGGTGTCTCAAAATAATTAGCACTACTCAGTGCCACAACATGAAAAGCAACTCGGTGAGAAGGCCCAATAATTACCACTTGCGTAATTATGTGTCGAATAGGCAATAGATATCGATAAGCGCTGGCAGCAACGGGACCTGAATAAATATAGCCAGTATGGGGAACGATTATGACCTTTGGGATATGCATTTCACTGGGTGGCAATGCCTGCGCAAGATCATTATCCATCATTTCAGCGAGTACACTCGGCAAGCTTTGATAAAATAAACCAGCAACAGCAGTGGGTTTTGTATTTTGCATTACAAATCTCCCGTTATAAGCTATAGGAGTTATAATCATATCAGCTTGCTAATCTAAAATTACAAGTGCATGTTGAAAATTGTGAGGTGTGATGATGAATCTTGCGAGTAATATCGAGTTTTTCCCAGATACCGTCACCACCCAATACTGGCATCTTCTAGATGAAGGCAGTGTGCAATGTGATCTTTGTCCTCGCTTTTGCAAATTACATACGGGTCAGCGTGGCCTATGTTTTGTGCGAGCTAATCAGAATAATAAAATCGTTTTGACTACATGAGGTCGTTCCAGTGGTTTTGCGATTGATCCGATAGAAAAAAAGCCCTTAAACCATTCTTTACCAGGCAGTCCTGTGTTGTCGTTTGGAACCGCTGGTTGTAATCTTGCCTGTAAATTCTGCCAAAACTATAATATCAGTAAATCTAGACAAATGGATACGCTGATGGCAAAAGCAACACCTGCGATAATTGCCAGAAAGGCCAAAGAATTAACTTGTCGTAG
>JBLIKM010000130.1:0-5068 GCA_047636295.1 Methylophagaceae bacterium | reverse complement strand
TTGTTTAGCGGTTTGAATTGAATAATACCATCAAGACGATTACGAAATTCTGGACTAAAGGCGCGTTTAATAACCTCTACGCCATCACTTTGATGCTCTTGATGCGTAAAGCCCATCGATGCCCTAGTCATTTCTTGAGCACCGGCATTACTAGTCATCACTAATACGATATTTCTAAAGTCCGCCTTACGACCATTATTGTCGGTCAATGTACCGTGGTCCATTACTTGTAATAGCAAGTTGAACACATCAGGATGGGCTTTTTCTATTTCATCCAATAACAGCACAGCATGAGGTTGTTTAGTAACCGCTTCCGTTAATAAGCCACCTTGGTCGTAACCTACGTAACCGGGCGGTGCACCAATCAAACGTGAAACAGTATGGCTTTCCATGTATTCAGACATATCGAAACGAATAAGCTCAATACCTAAACTACGAGCAAGTTGACGTGTCACTTCTGTCTTACCCACCCCAGTTGGACCGGCAAATAGAAATGCGCCCGTTGGCCGTTCTGGGTGTCCCAAACCTGAGCGAGCCATCTTGATCGCCGAGGCTAATGTGGCAATTGCTTCATCTTGCCCAAAGATGACGTGTTTTAAATTTTTGTCCAAATTACGTAAATTATCTTTGTCCGTATTGTTCACTGTTTTTGCCGGAATACGCGCAATCTTAGCAACAATATTTTGCACATCGGTTACACCAATCATTTTTTTACGTTTTGACTTTGGCAATATTCGTTGTGCGGCACCAACTTCATCTAAAACATCAATCGCCTTATCGGGCAAGAAACGGTCATTAATATGACGAGAGGCAAGCTCAGCGGCTTGTTCTAAAGCAGCATTGCTATAGCGTACATTATGATGTTTTTCTAAACCTGGTTTAAGTCCTTTTAGGATCTGCACTGTTTCAGCTACAGTAGGCTCAGGCACATCAATTTTTTGAAAACGCCGCGCCAAAGCACGATCATGCTCAAATATGCCGCGATATTCTTGGTATGTGGTCGAACCTATACATTTCAGATCACCACTTGCCAATAAAGGCTTGAGTAGATTCGCCGCATCCATAGCACTGTTGCCTGCAGAACCGGCGCCAATTAAAGTGTGTATTTCATCTATAAATAAGATTGCATCAGCTTGTGTGTTTATTTCACGCAATAAGGCTTTCAAACGTTTTTCAAAATCACCACGATATTTGGTACCCGCGACTAACGCCCCCATGTCTAATGAATAGATGACTGAATTTTCAAGTACTTCAGGCACTTCACCCATCACGACCCGTCTGGCTAGACCTTCTGCTAATGCCGTTTTCCCTACGCCTGCTTCACCCACGAATAAGGGATTGTTTTTACGGCGCCGACATAATATCTGTAGCGTACGTTCAATCTCATGTGCGCGCCCAATCAGAGGGTCGATCTTACCTTGCTCAGCTAATGTATTAAGATTAGTTGCATATAAACTAAGAGGGCTTTTACCTTCTTCTGACGAAGCACTATCTTTGATATCAATAGAGCCCAACTCTATCTCTTCATCGGTCTGACTCTGGCTAATAACATTCACCACGTCAAGACGAGTAACATCCTGTTTTAACAACAGAAATACGGCCTGTGATTGCTGCTCAGAGAAAATGGACACTAATATATTAGCACCTGTCACCTCTTTGCCACCCGAGGATTGAACATGCATCACAGCCCGTTGTAATACACGTTGAAATGCTAAAGTAGGCTGGGTTTCACGCGCAGCCTCCTCAGTCAAAGTTGGCACGTTATCCGCCAAAAAGTCTGTTAAGTCTTGCCTTAAGTTGGCAATATTAACATTGCATGCCTTTAATACTGCCAATGCTTGACCATTTTCCAATAATGCCAACAGCATATGCTCTACTGTCAAAAACTCATGGGAACGTTTCCGAGCATAGCTAAATGCCTGACTTAGGGTTTGTTCGAGCTCTTTACTTAGCATTATTCAAATTCTCCAATCAGTATTGTTTACGCTTCTTCCATAGTACATTGCAAAGGATGACCATGTGATTGTGCATAACTATTTGCTTGCTCGACTTTGGCCTCTGCAATTTCAAACGTGTAAATTCCACAAGGCGCTTGGCCTTCAGTATGCACTAGCATCATGGTGCGTGTTGCACTATCCGTAGCCATACTGAAGAGACTTTCTAATACTTCGATTACAAAATCCATCGGCGTGTAATCGTCATTAAGCATCAGCACCCGATATTTTGGCGGCTGCTTTAATGCTGGTTTTGATGGCGCAACGACTAACTGATTTTCATCATGCCAATCTTGATCTTGTTCGTTACTCATGATTATTAGTTGCTCACTAGTTCTACAGCCTTTTTCAAATCGCCATTTTCATACATTTCCATAATGATGTCACAACCCCCAATTAATTCGCCACCAATATATAATTGTGGAAATGTAGGCCAGTCAGCATAACGATGTAAATTCGCACGCACTTCTGGTTCTGCCAATACATTGATAAAAGCAAACTCTGCACCACATTCAGACAAAGCCTGTGATGTACGGCTTGAAAAACCACATTGTGGAAATTCAGGCGTCCCTTTCATAAACAAAATGACTGTGTTTGATTCAATTGCTTGTTTTATACGTTCCATTATTTCCATTTTGATGACCTCTTTAAATTAAATTTATTTTCGTACTCTATATGGGGACGATTATTGCAAAATCAATCAATATCAATCGAAATCTAGTTGCAACAACCCTAGTACACCTTCAAGGCCACAATAATTGAGTGCTGAAGCGGCCTGTTGTTGTACTGTTGGCTTCGCATGATAGGCAATACTCAGCCCGGCTTCATTCATCATCAACAAGTCGTTAGCACCATCACCCATGGCCACAACCTGTGACGGTGAGATATTTAACTGTTCACACTGTTCCAACAAAAAATCAGCTTTAGCCTTGGCGCCACATACATCACCTTTTACTTCACCTGTCAAAAAGCCATTATGCTCACCCAGCACATTAGCCATGGTGAAATCCAAATCTAATCGCTTTTTCAAACGCTCAGTGAAAAAAGTAAACCCACCCGATACTAGCGCTGTTTTAATGCCTTGCTGCTTGAGACGGTTTAACATGATTTCAGCGCCAGGATTTAACCGTAAGCGTTCTTCATAAACACGATCCAAGGCAGTGACTTCCAAACCTTTTAATAAATACACGCGTTGGCGTAATGAAGTTTCAAAGTCAATTTCACCTCGCATAGCGGCTTCAGTAATTGCAGCGACTTGAGGTTTAACATTAATAAAGTCAGCAATCTCATCAACACATTCGATATTGATTAATGTTGAGTCCATATCAGTTATTATTAATTGCGTTGCCATAGGATTAAAATCCTCTGGCAAAACATTAATATCAAAATTATAATCAGCGCGTAATGACTGTAACCCTAACGCGGTGATATTTTGCGATTTTATTATTGCAAAGCGTTGCTTGTGTTGCAATTCACCTTGGATGCGCTCTGTTATTTCATTTGCATCATCAGCGGTCAATGCTGATCCTTGTAACACCAATTTAGTCATGATTCACCTGTCATACAAACTATTTCGGCGAGACTGATATAGTGAATCAGCTCGCCGAAACATTGTTTTTAACACCACTAAAGAGTGGAATTAAAAGTATATAGTCTGCCTTTAAAAGTGGGGCTTAACAGGAGCCGCATTAAAACTTGCAACACTTGCTAAGATTTCAGCTTTTGCTTCTTCAATGCCTACCCAGCCTTCAATCTTCACCCATTTGTTTTTCTCTAGATCTTTATAGTGTTCAAAGAAATGTGATAGTTGAGACAATAAACGCGGTGATACATCTTTAATATCATGCACATCGTCGTACATAGGGTCATGAGGAACAGCAATGATTTTGGCATCTTCACCAGATTCATCGGTCATTTTCAACATACCCACTGGACGACATTGCACCACTGAACCACTAATTAAAGCGTATGGACTGATAACTAATACATCTACCGGATCACCATCATCAGATAGAGTATGTGGCACATAACCGTAGTTACAAGGGTAAAACATAGCGGTATTCATGAAGCGATCAACAAATAAAGCACCTGTCTCTTTATCTACTTCGTATTTAACAGGATCGGAGTGTGAAGGGATTTCAATAATGACATTAATATCATCAGGAAGATTTTTGCCTGAACCAACGCGGTCAAGATTCATAGTAAGGATGCTCCAGTAGCACTGTAAATCGATCAATTATATAAGTAAAGCGGGCATTAAACAAAACTCAATACCATTTGATATTTTACAGTAGCTCAATATAGTAGCCTTATGGTCGCGGAATAAGTTTAAAACGCGCTTTATTGATGCCACAATCAGGACAATACCCTTTATCCACTATATTTACCCAGCGTGTTGCTGCGGCAAGACGTATACCCTTTCGCTTGGTCGAAAACAAAACCACATATAATACATAGCTATTTTTGCACAATATAAGCCTGGATATATTGTCGATTTCAAACAACAATCGATCCATAACTAGGTCACTTAAACGTCACTAAACCATAAGGTTAAATTACATGATAATGACGTCGCTTTACATAACTAACTAATGGGGGTATAAAAATAATACGGTTCGAAGATTACTTAAAACCCTCGCCTAAAAATATTTTATGCGAAGGGCTGCCCAAATTTACATGTGTATTTTTACTAACCATAACCATCGAGTGAGTCTATGTCATCATTACATTCCATTTCTCCTCTCTTAGGCATTTTTGGACTTTTTTGTGCTTACGTTGTTTATACCAAAGTAAAAGCAGCGCCAACTGGATCAGGAAAAGTAGTCGATATTGGCGATCAAATTCACTTAGGTGCCATGGTGTTTATGAAAGCAGAGTACAGTCGATTGGCTATTTTCTGTCTAATTTGTATCGCGGCACTCTGGGCAAGTGACTTAGGCTGGCCCACTGCTCTAGCCTTTTTTATCGGTGCAATTTGTTCTGCGGCGGCGGGGTATATTGGTATGTACGCTGCTACACAAGCTAATGTAAGGACTGCGACAGCAGCACAGGATCACGGTGCACCACGGGCATTA
>JBLIKM010000129.1:0-5079 GCA_047636295.1 Methylophagaceae bacterium | reverse complement strand
AGGATAGCCTATCGCATGTTGATTTAATACGTCGAAAAACAATGCTGGGGTTTTTATAATATGTATGGTGTCTGGCGTGTTGCCAATAAGCTGGATATTGGCGGGTAGCGGGTGTAGTAAGTGGTAACAGAGTTCTATGCCACCACCACAAATGAGTATGCACGGTTCACCTCCAGTCAGCTCTGACAAGGTAGCTAAAATACTGTCGTGAGTAAGTTCAGTAAAGAGAGGTAGTGATTGCCAGCGTTCCGCGACAATTAATAAATCGCTATCGCCATAACAATCAGCGACCCAGACGGTATAACCCGCTTGGGTCGCTGATTGTGCCAAGAAGCGGCCACTTTGTGCAAAAATCAGTATAGGAATATGCCGAATTGGCATCGTACTATTTTAATTAAACGAGCTGACGAGCACCATCAAAGGCATTACGGAAATCAAGATAAACAGGTTTTTCAGTTTCTAGTGTTTCTCTTAGTAAGGCATGTTGTAATTTGTATTTCACATTACCTACCGCAAGTGCACCAATACCGACGGCACCTTTAGAATTTACCGCATTAACCAGAGGTTCACCTGAATCCATAATGCCGAGGCCTTCAATACCTAATGGTGAAACAGCATTAACATCACCCGCTACTTTGAGTTGTTTAGCATCTTCTAACACGGAAGCATTCAATACTTGAATTCCAGCTTTTGCAGTACAAAAAACGAGATCTGCATTTGATAACAAACGTGCTTTATCGGCATCAGATGCTGCAGCAGTAGATCGTAAATCCACGTCGTAACGATTTTTAGCTTCTTTAGCAAAATCAAGCGCGGTATCAATTGAAAAGTGATCAACAATAGTTGTATCGGCACCTTGTTGAGCTACGATTACTGCGGTAGCCAAACCAACAGGACCCGTGCCACCAAAGACAACTGCTCGCATACCCGATAAGGGTAAATCAAAGTTTTTCTTCAAGTCACGTTCTACGCAGGCAACCAATGCTGCAGCAGTAGTGAATGCACCACTTGGATCGGCAAAGACAGAAATCTCGAAAGGCGGCACCATGGCTTTTTTAGCAGCATCTAACATGTCCATCGCTAAACCAATATCACGGCCACCAATAAACATGCCGGTTTTTTTTACGCCAGAAGGACCACGAGAGAAGATAGCATCTTGCGCTAGGCCTGCAACTTCTTCTAATTTAACATTATTGTAAGGGATGACTACTTCGTAGCCGGCATCGACAGCCATATTAATATCAAATGGACTGTTATGAGTCATTGGGTCTAACATATGAACTATTGGGCGTTTTGACATATCTATTCCTTAAAATATAATTTGTATTAGTAGGTTTATCGACACCATAATCGTTATTAGCTAGTCGTTTCAATTATTGCGCCATGCCTGTTGGCTTGAGCAATGCTAAAGTTGAGTTTATTGCTAGCAGGCAATGTTGATTGAGTGTAAGTCATTAAGTCGGCAATGAGTGATGTGGCGCTATTTTCACTATCGACAAATACAACGCCCGTTGGTCCCCAAGAGCTTTGCGCTATACCGACGTGGCCAAGATTATGAGCGTGTTTTAATATGTGAGCTACGTTTTTACTGGTATAACGACCACCTTGAGCCGGCGCAAAGTGGTCACCGATTAACTGTTGAATTTTAGTTATAGCATTACCGAATAGGTCGAGATCTTTTTCCACTAATGCGGGTAATAATTGCATTAGGCTTATGTGACAAATAGCCTGTGAATTTACCAGTGGAAATTTAGCGAGAGTGGCAAAGGCATTTTTTTCTTGTAGGCCATGCACACCTTTATGTTCGGGATCCATAATTAGCACCATTCGCCATTCACTAGGTAATTGATGATGTGCTAATAGAGGCGGCGGAATGCTATGGTTAGGCTTATTGCCACCATCAATAATAAAGCCACCTAGTTCAAACGTCGCTATGCCTATTCCTGAACGCTTACCTCGACCTAATTGCTGTGCAATTTCGGCAGGCGTTGCATTGATGCCATGCAGATGACACAGTGCAGTGCCGATGGTGAGGGCTAATTGCGTGCCTGAGCCAAACCCTGCATGATCAGGAATCAGTTTTTCGATAGTGACTGCTACACTCTGATCCGAAGCAGCAATGTCCTTGCCTATAGTTTGATAAAACCAACCAAGTAAGAATTCAGCTTTTTGAATAATTTGAGGGCTGGCGTAATGACTTGTAACACTGACATGCTTGGCTCTTTGCACCTTAATAATCGTATGGTAACTATTTATGGCAAGTCCGATGCTGCCAAATTTTCTACCGGAATCACCATTAAGATCAAGAAAACCTAAATGCAGTCGAGCTGGCGCACTCACCCTTACGGCTGTGTTTGGGTGAGTGTTGTCGTGTTGCTTTAGGGTCACTATTAGCTATCGATCTTACAAGCAATATCGTAGATTGTTGTTTCATCTAGGAACTGATCATTTGACTCAAATAAAGATGCGACTGAGCCATGGTGGACTTTCATTTTAAAGTTACCGATAGCAATCGCTCCGTAGAATTTAATACCTTCTTTCTCAGTACCATTATCCATGACTTCAATACCCTCAACACCCAGTGGCGGTACAGCATTAACATCAGCAATAACCTCTAATGTATTACTTGCTATCCAAGCTGATTTTGGTAATACACATACACCAGCTGGACCACTAGCGATAGCAACATGTGCATCATTTAATAATCTTTTCACAGCTTCATCACTACGACTTTCATCTGGCGTAACATCTACACCATAGGCAGCTTTCATTTGATCTGTTATAACCTTTGCTCGTGCTAGACTACGGGAAGTAATAACGACTTCACTGGCACCTTCTTTTAAGAAATAAAGTGCAGAACGCTGGCCTACAGGACCGGAGCCTAAGATGACAACTTTTTTACCTGTAATATCATAGTTAGTCATTACTTTGCGGGCAATAGCTGCAGCAGTAGTATTGGAGCCGTTTGGGTCAAGCATTACCGAGACGCGTACCGGGCCAAAAAATGCTTTTTTAACAGCCTTGCCGACAAGCTCACTTGCTGCTACGTTAGAACCACCAATAAAAATAGCACTGTTTTTTAAGTTTTTCCCACCGCGAGTAAAGATCATTCCATGGACATGAGGCGTTACATTGTCGCGAGTTACACCGCCATAAGCCATGAGATTGTCAACGCCTGCGTCATATGCAACTGCTTGGTCAAATGCACTTACAACAGCGTCGGTATCAAGATGAAGTAACAATTTTTTCATTGGTCTCTCCTGCCCAGTGGTATGGGTCTATATGTAATTGAGTGTGTAAAGGTGTAAAGCGATAAAGTTTACCTTAATTACCTTAACTTATCATGCCGTTGAGAATAAAATTACTGGCGGTGGTATTGTCGAGAGCGATACGAATAGCTAAAGTTCGGGTATGATGCAAATTTGTGTATCAACGTGTAGAGGAACTATAAGGTTGGCGCAGGAGTCACATGTGGTCTCACGAAGGATAATTTAGGAGTTACTTGATGAATAAAGCGGGTATAACACTGTTAATGACTGGATTGCTTGCGCTTCCAGGCATTAATTCGGCCAATGACTTTACTACTGTTACACGTGTTCACTATGTGCAGGATTGCATTGCGTCAAATCAGGGGAAAATGAATATTTATGAAGCAACAAATAAATGTTCATGTGTTATTGATACGTTAGCAGAGTCGTTTACACAAACTGAATTTGAAGATGCTAATACGGGATTCCAGTACCGTAACTTGCCGGGCGACCGAGGCGGTATGTTCAGAGATGATACCGATGTAGTTAATGGTATCAGTGAATTTAAGAAAGCCCATGCAGAAGCCTATAAAAGCTGTCGGATGCGGTGATAATAAAAAACGTTTCACATAAAAAAGGCCGTATAACAATACGGCCTTTTTTTTGAAATAAATCTATTGATTATGACTTTTTAGATGTCTTTATGTTCACTAAAGATCTGGCCTTTACTATCCGTTGCATCAGCTTTTAATGTTCCTGCTTCTGTTGGTATAAAGGTAAAGCGAATACTTGGATCTTCGCTAACAGAAATGCCAGTATCAACTGAAATTAATGGTTTCTCGTTATAAGTGATATTAATTTTTTTCACATAATGTGCTTGAATATATCGACGAGAAGCTTGGTCAAACTGTAAACCATTGTAGTTAGGATGACTGATAATTACTTGTGCCTGCACGGGTTCACCTACCGTTGGTTTTCGCATCCGAATCTGCATTTTACCTAAACGGGCTAAGGCTGCGGCAGCATCTTTACCAGCAGGTGCACTACAGCCATATGTAAGGAGCCGTCGTTCATTTCAGCAATAGCACGCACAAAGGTGTATTGATCTACACGCATACGAGTAGATATGTCGATTAAACCTAATGTTGGTGATAAGTGAAAATTTGCTGAATAAGGTTCAGGATTATTATCAACCACTATATGGAGGTTTTTAATGTATTTATCAGCAGATTGAGGCACTAGCGATTTTACTGTAATTGGCACAATTGCTGCGTCTTCTGCTCGCTTAGGCGCTTCAATTACCAATAGGTCGCTAGCTTCTTCATGGATCACTTTATCACCAAAGTAAGCCACTTTTAGTGTGGGCCACAGTGGTTCTTTTGGTGTGGCGGCATAGGCGGTTAGCCCAAAAGACATCAGAGTAAAACTGATGACAATAAGATTAAATAGTCGACTAGACATGCTTTCTCTCCATTTTTTTATTATTCCCATTCGAGTTCAACGAATGATGCTGTGATGTTACGACGATGATATAGCTGGAAAAGTTCCCAATTATCCGCTTCTTCAAGTCCTACGTTTTGGGTTGCTTCTTCAATGGTGCCCATATTATTAATGATTTCACGAATTTCATTTCGCAATGTTGTAAAGTACCTTATTTGAGCTAACAAGCCTTTTTGCCATTCTTTACTTCCCGCTTTGCCATGACCAGGAATGACATAATTAAGATCCATAGATTGTAATTGCCGCATAGTTTTAAGCCAACCATTAATACTACCATCGAGTGCGGGTATGCGACCTATGAATAACAAATCACCCGTCCACAGCGTTTTAG
>JBLIKM010000128.1:0-5098 GCA_047636295.1 Methylophagaceae bacterium | reverse complement strand
ATCGATTACGTTCACCACCTGATAAAGCTTTAACGGGCGTACGAGCACGTTCTGGCGTGAACAAAAAGTCTTGTAAATAACCAATAATATGTTTTGGAACACCCGCAATTTCGACAAAATCACTACCCTGGCTGACATTTTCCGTTACGCTCTTTTCTTCATCTAACTGACTACGGAGTTGATCAAAATACGCGACGTCGATTTTAGTGCCTCGGTGTACCGTACCCGTTTCAGCTTCAGTTCGTCCAAGTAAAATAGATAGCATGGTACTTTTACCGCAGCCGTTCGCACCAATAATACCAATACGATCTCCACGTTGAATCACCGTTGAAAAATCTTTGAATAAAACCCGGCCATCGAAACTCTGACCTAAATCTTCAGCTTCAAATACTAACTTGCCACTGCGATCAGAATCTTGCAATTTCATTTTGACATTGCCCAACACTTCTCGACGTTGGCCACGTTCGCGACGTAATTGTTCTAAAGCGCGCACCCGACCTTCATTACGTGTTCTTCTCGCTTTAACACCCTGGCGGATCCACACTTCTTCCTGTGCCAACTTCTTATCAAATAAAGCATTTTGTTGTGCTTCATCTGACAACATAGCCTCGCGACGTTCCAAGAAATTGGCATAATCACCAGGGAAACTAACTAAATTACCACGATCTAACTGGACAATACGCGTAGCTAAAGCTTGTAAGAATGTGCGATCATGGGTGATAAATAATAAGGTACCACCATAACTTTTCAAGAACTCTTCCAACCATGTTATTGATGCAATATCCAAATGGTTGGTAGGCTCATCGAGTAACAAGATATCAGGTTGTTTCACTAAAGCCTGAGCAAGTAAAACGCGACGTTTCATTCCGCCTGATAGACCAGAAAAATCAACATCACCATCTAATGATAGGCGAGAGATAACACTTTCAACACGCTGTTCTACTGTCCATCCGTCAACCGCTTCTAAGTTGTGTTGTACTTTTTCAAGTTCGGCCAAAATTTTGTCTGAACTATCCGTCGCTAGACGATGAATAACGTCATGATAAGCAATTAAAATAGGCGCAATATTGCCTAAGCCATGTGCCACCACATCAAATACACTCCCCGAAGTACCGGCAGGCACCTCTTGTTCTAGCCGGGCAATTTTTAAGTTTTGTCCTCTAATTTCACCTGCATCTTGCTTGATTTCACTTGCAATCAATTTCATTAAGGTTGATTTTCCAGCACCATTACGGCCGACGAGACACACTCGTTCACCTTGTTCGAGTTGAAAATCAACTTTATCTAATAAATTTGGTCCGCCATAACTGACAGTAACTTGTTTTAATGACAATAACGCCAAAGTTTTTACCTCTATAACCCTGAGCTAAGTGTTTATTCTTGCCCAGCTAATTCTAATTCTTCACTGGCCGCTAACCAGTCCATTTCTACTGTTTCTAATTGTGTTTTTAAATTGCCTTGTTCTACTAATAACGCTTTTAACTTATCTTTGGCCTCACTTTCATAAAGACTGTTATCCGCTAATTGCAGCTCGATATCACTCAGCTTATTTTGTAAGGTATCCATTTTATGTTCGGCTTTTTTAGTAATATTCTGCAGCGGTTGTAGCTTTTTACGTGCTTCAGCTGCATTACGTCGATCATCTTTTTTATTAGCCGTATTACTATTTTCTACTACCGGTTTTGCGGGTTTATCTTTGTCCATTAACCACTGCCGATAATCATCAAGATCACCGTCAAATATCTTTGCTTGGCCATTCGACACTAACCATAAATCATTGGCTACAGTGCGTAATAGATGCCGATCATGTGAGACAACAACCAAAGCACCTTCAAAATCTTGTAAAGCCATTGTTAATGCTAATCGCATATCTAAATCGAGATGATTCGTCGGTTCATCCAGCAATAACAGTGCTGGTTTTTGGTAAACCAATAAGGCCAAGACTAAGCGCGCTTTCTCACCACCTGAAAATGGGCCAACAGGAGCAAGTGCATCATCACCCTGAAAACCAAAGCCACCAAGATGATTTCGTAACTCTGATTCCGGACGTAAGGGATCTAAGCGTTGTACATGCTGTAATGGGCTTTCATCCAGTGTCAGCTGTTCTAATTGATGTTGGGCAAAATAGGCAATCTTAATATCTTTCGCTTCTTTACGTTTGCCACTTAACGCGGGCAAAGCGCCGGCAATCAGTTTTATCAGTGTTGATTTACCCGCGCCATTGGGTCCTAATAAACCAATACGGTCACCCGGTGCGAGGGATAAATTCACTCCCGAGATCAAAGGTTTATCATTATACCCCACTGCCACTTTATCTAAGCTTAATAATGGTGCGACTAATCGTGTCGGCGGATAGAATTGAAAATGAAATGGCGAATCAACATGCGCTGGTGCAATCAATTCCATGCGTTCTAATGCTTTAATCCTACTCTGTGCTTGTTTGGCTTTAGTTGCTTGTGCTTTAAAGCGAGTTACAAAACTACGAATATGAGCAATTTCGCGTTTTTGTTTATTGTGCGCCGACTGTTGGTGAGCCAAATGTTCAGTTCGAGCTAATTCAAAGGCAGAATAATTACCTGTGTAGACTTTTATTTTCTGGTGTTCAATATGGACAATTTGGCTCACAACACGATCTAGGAAATCACGATCATGTGAAATCAACATTAAGGTGCCTTGGTAACTACGTAACCATTCTTCTAACCAATATACTGCTTCTAAATCCAAATGGTTGGTGGGCTCATCTAGCAATAATAAATCAGAACGACACATCAGCGCCTGCGCCAAATTTAACCGCATTCGCCAACCACCCGAAAATGACCTGACTGGCAACAGCTCTTGTTCTGCTGTAAAACCTAAGCCATGCATTAATCGCCCAGCGCGGCTGCGCGCAGAATAACCATTAATTGCGGCTAAGTTATCGTGTAATTCACTCTGATGATGACCATCATGCTTAGCTTCTGCCACTAATAATTGCTGCTGCAGACGCATATATTCTTCGTCACCTTGCAACACATAATCAAGTGCGGGAATATCTACCGCCGGTGTTTCTTGTGCCACATGTGCAATCATCCATCCAGCTGGAATTGATGCACTGCCATGATCGGCGTGTAATTTATTACGAAATAAGGCAAATAAACTCGACTTACCCGTGCCATTAGCACCCGTCAGCCCAACGTTTTGTCCCGGATGAATTGTCAGGTTAGCAGACTCAAATAATAGCCTTGTGCCTCGTCGAATGGAAAGTTGATTTAGTTTTATCATGGCGCGCATTGTAGCAGGGAGCAGGCGATCATTGCTTAACTACAAATTAGTATTAGCTTATCCGTTTTACAATAATGAGCCTTGATCATAGGTCACATTTGGCAATTGCCAATCAATGGATTGCTTCCCATTCATGACAAGATAGTCATTCGCCTGACTGAAGTGTCGGCAACCAAAAAACCCACGATATGCCGATAAAGGTGAAGGATGCGGTGCCTTTAAAACTAAGTGACGCGTTTCATCTATCATCGCTCCCTTTTTCTGGGCATAACTTCCCCACAACATAAACACCACATGCTCACACTGTTCATTAACGATATTAATAATCTTGTCGGTAAACTGTTCCCAGCCTTTACCTTGATGCGCATTAGCATTGGACTCTTCAACCGTTAATACCGCATTTAATAACAATACACCTTGCTTTGCCCAACTTTCTAAATAACCATGGTTAGCTGGTGAAATAGCCAAATCAGTGTGTAATTCCTTATATATATTGACCAAAGATGGCGGCACTTTAACCCCCGCTTGCACAGAAAAACATAAGCCATGGGCCTGACCTGACTGATGATAAGGATCTTGCCCCAAAATGACGACTTTCACTTCATCTAATGGTGTCGCTTCCAAGGCATGGAACCATGCAGAAGTCTGGGGATAGATAACTTTTCCTTGCTGCTCTTTTAGAGCCAATAATCGTAATAACTCCTGCATATAGGGTGCTTTAAATTCTGCGTTTAACGCTTTGTGCCAGCTGGGTGCTTTTTGCAAAGCCATACATTAAAGTCTCATTAGATCATTTTAAGATTTAGAATAATAGCAGTTTTGTGATAAAAGTTTAGCCTGATCACACTGCATAAAAAGCAATATCGCGAGTAATCGTTTTATAATACGTTTTTTGCCAAATACTCTTAGTACTCCCAACATACTCTTAAAATAAAAACTAGAAACTTTCACCACAAGGCTCACCGGCTACGTCAATAGGAAGGAATAAATTTGGACCTCATCCATGACCCGATCCCTCATTTGCTCAGAAAAATTGCCATTCCAGCAAGTGTCGGCATGTTTTTCAACACCATGTATTACGTGGTTGATAACTTCTACGCAGGCATGTTGTCATCAACAGCTCTAGCAGGGATTTCATTGGCCGCACCCATTTATTTTATGGGTCTCGCGATCTCAATTGGTGTAGGTCAAGGCACCAGTGCTTTAGTGGGTAATTCACTCGGTGCTGATAGACAACAAGAAGCTGAACAAATAGCCGGTAGTGCACTGTCCTTCGCGTGGATCTGTGCCTTTAGTATTGGCATATTGGTCTTATTATCAGCACCCACACTATTCGCAATGATGGGCGCTGAAGATGATTACGCTAGCGATGCCCTGAATTATCTTTCTATTATTTTGCCCACCTTGGTGTTTCTAGCGCATGGTATGGCGGCTAACGGAATACTTAATACACTGGGTGATACCACTAGTTTTCGTAATAGCTTAATCGTCGCCTTTTTAGCTAATATTATGCTCAACCCACTACTGATGTTCGGCTTTGGGTGGGGTGTTTATGGTTTGGCTACCGCTACCGCTTTAACTCAACTGGGTAGTGCAATCTATTTGACCTTTAAAGTGCGACAAAGCAAGCTTGGACAATGCCTTATCATAACAAACTTAAGGCCTAAGCTATCCCATTATAACGGCCTAATCAGACAGGCGTTACCTGCTAGTGGCAATATGTTTTTGATAGCACTTGGCTCGATAATTGTGACTACAGCAGTCACCCAATTTGGTGAAGATGCCGTAGCAGGGTTAGGGATTGCATTGCGTATAGAACAACTGGTACTACTGCCTG
>JBLIKM010000127.1:0-5107 GCA_047636295.1 Methylophagaceae bacterium | reverse complement strand
GCAGGATTGAGCAAAAAGAACGTACTAGACAGCAGTAATAAAGTTCAAGTTGCTGAAAATAATAAGCTTGTGGGTGATATTACACTACCTAACAAAGTTGATACTGCGACTACTGATCCGGAAAATGAAAATTTAGAACAAAAACAGCAAGCACAGAGCTTGCGATCGGATATATTAAATGCCCTACTAAAGAAACCTACTACGGAAGGTGAAAAGGTAGCGGTAACGGTAGATCAAAAAATAGTGGCTAGTTCGACATTGATTCCTGTTATTAGCAAAGAAGGGATAAGTGAAGAGCAACAAATAATGACACTCGCCAGGAATTTAAAATTAAAGGGGTCATTATCTTCAAGCAATGCATTTGAACGTAGTGCAGCTGTTTCATCAGCACTACTGACGCCGGCACCAATAAACAGCCAAGCTGCGGCTTCTACTGCTGTGTCAGGTCAACCTTCTTTAAATTTACAACCAGCACTTCAATCTGAGGCCTGGAGCCGAGTATTGAGCAGTCGAGTGATTTGGATGGCACGTGAGGGAGTACAACAAGCGTCATTAAGACTGAATCCTGCTAATATGGGGTCTGTTGAAGTTAAGTTGCACATGCATAACGATCAGGCAAATATTAGCTTTATCGCCCAGCATGCGGCTACACGTGATGCCTTGGAACAAGCATTACCTAGATTGCGTGACAGTTTTCAAGAAAATGGGATGGAATTAGCCCATGCTGATGTGTCGCAGGAGAGTTTCTCTGAGTCGGACGAGCAAGATAATAATAAAACAACGAATAATGGTTCAACATCAGAAAGAGACAATATCGATACTGATATCGAATCTACTACTGCTGATGTCAATGTAACTGAACAAGACATTGCACTGGGTTTAAGTGTATTTGCATAGCAATAATAATGAGTGGAGCTGGTAATGTTTAAATTGGAAAATTATTCCTTGAAAAGAAGAATGCAATTTGTCGCAGGACTGGGCATTGTCTTTTTAATTTTGGTGCTATGTATATTCTTTTATCTGGAAATGACGGGTGTCAATCATCGTAACCAGATATACATAATGGTAGTGATTACTGCTGTGCTGGGTGCTTTGTTATACTTGATTGCGACCTATATCGGCAATGTAGGTATGGCGCGTGCAAATTTATTAGTTGCCGGTATTCAAAATATCAAAAAAGGTGATCTAACACAAAAAGTCAGCATTTCAGGAAAAAGTGATTTTAGCTGGATGGCTTTTGAGTTAGATAACGCGCGGAAAAATGTGGCTAATTTAGTGCACACTTTGGTTGGGGGCGTGACTCAATTGGATAGCGCGACTCAAAATATGGCGACTATCAGCAAGCAAACTGCGGATGGTGTAATGACCCAGCAAGCCGAAACAGGCCAAGTTGCTACGGCAATGAATGAAATGGCTGCATCGGTGCAAGAAGTGGCTAGAACAGCAAAAGGTGCAGCTGATGCAGCGCGTAATGCTGACAATGAAGCGAAAGCAGGTAAGCAAGTTGTCCTAGAGACAATGGGTGCAATAGACTCATTAGCAAATGAAGTTGAAAAAGCGGCAGAAACACTCAACAATCTTGAAGCTGATATCGGTAATATTGGTGCGATTGTTGATGTTATTCGAGGCATTACTGAGCAAACAAATCTATTAGCATTAAATGCCGCAATTGAAGCTGCACGAGCAGGTGAACATGGTCGTGGTTTTGCTGTGGTGGCAGATGAAGTACGTACTTTAGCCGCAAGAACACAATCTTCGACTCATGAGATTGAAGAGATGGTTGGACGTTTGCAGCAAGGCGCGAAAGCCGCTGTCAAGGTCATGAGTGATGGTCGTGAAAGCGCCAAAACGAGTGTCGAAAAAGCAGCTTGCGCAGGTGTGGCATTGGACACGATAACGGCAATGATTACGACTATGGATGAAATGAGTGCTTCTATCTCAAGTGCTGCAAACGAACAATCATCAGTAGCAGAAGATATTAATCGCGGTATTGTCAATATCAGTCAAGTCGCAGAGCTTACGGCTGATGGCGCAAGAGATACATTATCAGCAGTAGCTACTATGTCGGCCCTATCAGCTCAGTTACAAGAGGCGGCAAGCAAGTTTAAGGTTTAAATATATACAAGCCAGCCACACAAAAAGCCTGAGAACAGTATGTCTCGGGCTTTTTTTATGCTAAATGAAGATCTTAATCTAGTTTAGGCTAAGTTCGATTGCAGCAAGTGCTGCCATTGGGTTTTCAGCAGCGGTAATAGGCCGACCGATTACCAAATAATTACTACCGGCAGCGATGGCTTTAGCAGGCGTCATAGTACGATGTTGATCGCCTTGTGCACTATTTTCTGGACGAATTCCAGGCGTGATTAGCTGAAAATTCTTATCATGGCGAGAGCGTAATGTGGTCGCTTCCTGTGCTGAACATACCACACCATCTAAACCACTGTTATCTGCAAGCGCTGCTAAGCGTAAAACAGTGTCGGTTATTGAGCCTTGTAGACCAATTTCATCAAATGTCGTTTGATCCATACTGGTTAATAAGGTGACGCCGATTAGTAGAGGACGATCGGCTTGATTGCCGATAGCTTGGCGGGCAGCGGTCATCATCGCACTGCCACCAAGAGTGTGTACATTCATCATCCATACTCCTAGATCAGCGGCTGCTGAACAGGCCTTGGCAACGGTATTAGGAATGTCGTGGTACTTTAAATCTAAGAAAATATCAAAGCCTTGCTCGACTAATATTTCTACGGTGGCAGGACCAGCACTAGTATAAAGCTCTTTGCCAATTTTGAGTTTACAACGTGTTGGATCAAGTTGTTTTGCTAAGGCCAATGCCGCATCGGCAAAAGGATAGTCTAAGGCAACAATAATTTTAGAATCAGACATAAAGCGTGTTTCCATTAAAAACAATAAAGCGATCCTACCTGATGTGTGGTGTTTTTGCTTTGAGATCTCGGTGTATATCGGATGAAAATGGTATCCTGTGCTAACATTTTTTCAGGAATCAGTGATGGAATTTGATCTTTTAGCACAAGATGGTTTGGCTCGCCGTGGTCGTTTAACCTTCGATCGTGGCACAGTAGAAACCCCTGCCTTTATGCCTGTTGGCACTTATGGTTCAGTAAAATCGGTGACGCCCGAAGAAGTCATTGCGACAGGGGCTGAGATTGTATTAGGTAACACTTTTCATTTAATGCTCCGTCCTGGTACAGAAATAATTAATCTGCATGGTGACTTGCATGATTTTATGCGCTGGCAAGGGCCAATACTCACCGATTCTGGCGGTTTTCAAGTATTTAGTTTGGGTGATTTGCGTAAAATTACCGAGCAGGGCGTCCATTTTAGATCGCCTATTAATGGCGCTAAGGTCTTTTTAGGGCCTGAAGAATCAATGGCAGTACAAAATGCCTTAGGCAGTGACATTGTAATGATATTTGACGAATGTACACCGTATCCGGCTGATGAACATACTGCTGAAAAATCCATGCAACTGTCGCTACGTTGGGCAAAACGTAGTAAGGAGGCGCATGGTGAAAATCCTTCGGCCCTATTTGGTATCGTGCAAGGCGGTATGCACGAAAATTTACGTGATATTTCTCTGCAAGGTTTAACTGAAATAGGTTTTGATGGTTATGCAATTGGTGGTTTATCTGTGGGTGAACCTAAAGAGGACATGATTCGAATTTTAGAGCATTTAGCGCCCAGAATGCCGCAAGATAAGCCGCACTATCTTATGGGGGTAGGGCGACCAGAAGATTTGGTTGAAGCAGTGGCGCTAGGTATTGATATGTTTGATTGTGTGATGCCGACCCGTAATGCACGGAATGGCCATTTGTTTGTTCATCATGGTGTGGTCAAAATTCGTAATAGTCGTTATAAAACGGATACAGACCCTTTAGACCCGATGTGCGATTGTTATACCTGTAAAAATTATAGTCGCGCCTATCTTCATCATTTAGACCGTAGCAATGAAATGCTAGGACCAAGATTAAATACAATTCACAATTTGCATTATTACCAAACCTTAATGGCAGGTATTAGAGATGCCATTTCGGCAGGAACGCTTAGCCAATTCACCGATGATTTTTACGCCTTAAGAGCAAGTGCTGACTAACTAACTATCTAGGTGGGCGATGGCTGTGGCATAATCGTTATCTTTTTATCGTTGAGTACACATTATGTTGGATTTTTTGATTTCCCCAGCTTATGCTGCGGGTGAAGCTGCTACACCGGGTATTATGGATTTTGCATTCCCAATTGTTTTATTAGTTTTGTTCTATTTTATGTTGATTCGCCCGAATCAAAAACGAGCAAAAGAACATCGAAACATGCAAACAACTTTGGCAAAAGGCGATGAAGTAGTTACAGATGGCGGATTGATGGGAAAAATTACGAATATTGGTGACAATGCAATCAGTGTGCAATTAGCCGAAAATCTCGAAGTGAAAGTACGTCGAGAATCAATTAATTCAGTGTTACCAAAAGGTACATTGAAAAAGCTATAACAATACTCGCAAGCCGTAAAGTTTGCGTTTAGGATACCCAAAATGAATCATTATTCCCTGTGGAAAAATTTATTAATTGTCGCTGTAATTGTGTTTGGCGCTTTGTTTGCCTTGCCTAATCTTTTTGGTGATGACCCAGCGGTTCAGGTCTCAGCCGGAAGAAATGGTAATGTCGATCTGGCGCTGATGAGCCAAGTAGAAACAGCGCTGAAAACACAATCTGTTGCCTATAAACGTATCGAAATGGAAGATAACCGTCTATTAATAAGACTTACTGATGCTGATGTTCAATTAAAAGCAAAAGATGTACTTAGTAAGACCATTACGGGCGATTATACGGTTGCCCTTAATCTGGCACCTACTACGCCTGGTTGGTTGGCAGCGATAGGGGCAGAACCGATGAACCTCGGGTTGGATCTGCGTGGTGGTGTTCACTTTTTGATGGAAGTGGATATGAATGCGGCAGTGAAGCAAGCTCTAGATGGCTATGCGAGCGAATTTAGAACGTTATTACGTGATGACAAAATTCGTTACAAAAAAATTCAAGTAGACAGAAACAAGGTAATCATTAGTTTTCGTAGTCTTGAACATAGAGATTCGGC
>JBLIKM010000126.1:0-5440 GCA_047636295.1 Methylophagaceae bacterium | reverse complement strand
TACACTTACTGGGTGCATTCGGCGGTGATGATTAAGCTCTTCATCACAGGCGTTATGAAGATTTTGACAAGCCTCGTATAATGCGGGGCTTGTTTGTATATAACATTAGGATATAAACATGAAATGTAATGTTGGTGGTATCGAACGAAAATTACGCATTGCTGCAGGTTTAACTATTATTGCTGTAGGAATATACTTCCAAAGTTGGTGGGGTGCTATCGGTCTGATGCCAATACTGACTGGCTCCATTGGCTGGTGTCCAGCCTACGTTCCATTTGGCATATCAACGAGAAAAGAAAGTTGAGACGCTGAAGATAAATCGAGAACAAAGTAGCCTTATATATGTCTAATTTAGGTGCCCAACCAAAATTAATTGATCGCTTCGGTCGGCACGTGACCTATGTACGCATGTCAATTACTGACCGTTGTGATTTTCGTTGTGTGTATTGCATGGACGAAGAAATGACATTTTTGCCACGTGAACAATTATTAACGTTGGAAGAAATTGTCTTTATATTGCGTGCTTTTTGTGAGTTGGGTGTTGAAAATATCCGTATTACTGGTGGTGAGCCATTAATTAGACGTAATGTGGATTGGTTATTTGAACAGATAGGGCAACTTAAACACTCTACGACGCTTAAAGAACTTAATATTACCTCGAATGGTTCGCAACTTCCTAAGTATGCAGCATCGATGGTGAAATCAGGTGTTGATAGAATCAATATTAGTCTTGATTCGCTTAATGCTGAACGTTTTCGTGAATTAACTCGTGTTGGCGATTTAAATACTGTGCTAGCAGGCATTGAAGCTGCTAAACAGGCGGGTTTTAAACGAATTAAGCTAAATGCCGTTATCATGAAGGGTCGCAATGACGATGAGATCATTGATCTGGCGCAGTTTGCCATTGATAATGATTTGGATATCTCTTATATAGAAGAGATGCCCTTGGGCCACGTTACCCATCAACGTAATGAGACTTATTGCTCCAGTGACGAAGTATTAGCTATTTTGCAGCAGGTATTTGAATTAACCAGCAGCGATATTCAAACTGGCGGACCTTCGCATTATTATCGTGTGGCCGGTTCAAAAAGTAAGATAGGTTTCATTTCTCCTCATAGTCATAATTTTTGCGAAAACTGCAATCGTGTTCGAGTGACAACAGAGGGGCGGTTATTACTATGTTTGGGACAGGAACACTCTGTCGATTTGCGAGACATTATTCGAAAAGATTCTGATAATATTGAAAAATTAAAACAGGCTATTATTGATTCAATGGAAATTAAACCAAAAGGTCATGATTTTAATCTCAAAGAAGAGCCTATTATCTTCAGACATATGAGTGTGACAGGTGGCTAATTATCAACCAAGGATGACAGATGAAGGTGTACATAGCTTACATACTGCAACGGTGCTTGATGAAAATGGCGAACCTCGTGAGCTTTCACTTACGGGTGAAAGGCCGCTTACTATTTATCTCGATACGCGTGAAATTGTAACCTTAATGACGATGGGTGCACAGCCAGAATTATTGACTTTAGGTTATTTGCGCAATCAAGGGCTCGTCGAACATTTAGAAGATATTGTGGCTATTCAAGTAGCCTGGGATGTCGAAGCTGTTGCCGTTACAACACGGAAAACACGGCCAGATTTAGAGCAGATCCTATCAAAACGTACTGTTACTAGCGGCTGTGGTCAAGGCACCATGTTTGGTAATGTAATGGAATCGTTAAATGAACTTGCATTACAGTGTCCTTCATTTAGTGCTGAGAGTGTCTACCAAGTATTAAATAGCTTGGCTGAATATAATCAGATGTATAAACAGGCTGGTGCTGTACACGGTTGTGCCTTATGTTCTGGCGACAAGGTTGAAATATTTGTTGAAGATGTAGGTCGACACAACGCTGTAGATGCTATTTCTGGTTGGATGTGGTTACAAGGCATAATCGGCGAGGGTAAAGTTTTTTATACTACTGGGCGCCTAACCTCTGAAATGGTTATTAAGGTCGCCCAGATGCAAGTGCCGTTATTATTGTCTCGTTCCGGCGTCACGGAAATGGGCTTACGCTTAGCCCAACAAGTCGGTATAGGAATGATAGCGCGAGCTAAAGGCAAACATTTCCTTGTCTATACTGGTCAGGAACAGTTCAAAAATAGTATTGCTTATAGATAAGACGGTTCTTTACTTGCTTTGAACGTATAGCTCGCTTAGACTAAGCCTAGTTAAATACTAGGTTATTTTTTTACTTTATTAGGAGGCCCAACATGGCTTTTGAATTACCACCACTACCTTATGCTGATGATGCGTTAGCACCAACAATTTCTGCAGAAACAATTAGCTTTCACTATGGTAAACATCACCAAACTTATGTGACTAATTTAAATAAATTAGTCCCAGGTACTGAATTTGAAAATTCATCACTAGAAGAAATAATCATGAAAGCTAGCGGCGGCATTTTTAATAATGCTGCGCAGATCTGGAATCACACTTTTTACTGGAACGGTTTAACACCAAATGGTAAAGATGCTGTTTCTGGTGACTTAGCGGCTGCCATTGATGCGACATTTGGATCTTTTGCTGAATTTAAAGCTAAATTTTCAACATCTGCCGCAACTAACTTCGGTGCAGGTTGGACTTGGTTAGTTAAAAATGCCGATGGCAGCATAGAAATCGTTAACACAAGCAATGCAGGTAGCCCACTTACTGCAGGCCAAACACCATTACTTACTTGTGATGTATGGGAACATGCTTATTACATCGATTTTCGTAATGCGCGTCCAAAATATGTTGAAGCGTTTTGGGGGTTGGTTAACTGGGATTTCGTTGCGGAAAACTTCGCGGCGTAGTTACAGCATGTTATAAAATTCAAGCAAATTTTGCTTAGAATGACATAACACTATAAAATACCGCGTTATTTGATTTATGGCAGTTTCATTTGAAACTGCCATTTTTCGTTTTAAGCCTTCGTGTTTACTTAGTGATAAGCGAATAAATAGGGCGATGATGTAAAGGGATATTAAACAATGACAACACACAGTTCTGCTATTATGCCGACATATGGTCGACTTGATGTTGCTTTTACTGAAGGTAAAGGCGCATGGTTAACAGACACGGATGGTAAAAAATATCTTGATGCATTAAGCGGTATTTCTGTGTGCAATCTAGGCCATACTCATCCTGAAGTAACGCGTGTTATCTGCGAGCAAGCAGCTACGTTAGTCCATACATCAAATATGTATCAAATTCCTTTGCAAACTCAGTTAGCTGAAAAACTAGCTCAATTGTCGGGCATGGAACACGTTTTTTTCTGTAACTCTGGTGCTGAGGCTAATGAAGCCGCAATTAAAATTGCACGTAAATATGGTCATAGTAAAGGCATAGATAAACCGGTCATTATTGTCATGGAAGGTAGCTTTCATGGTAGGACGATGGCGACCTTGACTGCCACGGGTAATGCTAAAGTCCAGGTCGGATTCGGGCCATTACTGCCAGGTTTTGTACGTATCCCATATAATGATTTAGATGCATTAAAGATGGCGGTTGGTCACTGGCCAGAGGCTGTAGCGGTGCTGTTGGAACCCATACAGGGTGAAGGTGGGATTAAAATCCCAGATGCTGATTATCTAGCGTCGGTACGTAGTATTTGTAGCCAACGTAATTTGTTAATGATGTTAGACGAAGTTCAGACAGGCATGGGCCGTACTGGCACTTGGTTCGCATTCCAGCACAATGAAGGTTCTAAGCCTGACGTTATGACCTTAGCTAAAGCTTTAGGTAATGGCTTACCAATAGGTGCTTGTTTGGTAGCTGGCTCTGCTGTAGGTATATTGCAAGCGGGTAACCACGGCTCAACTTTTGGTGGCAATCCCTTGGCTTGTCGTGCAGGGTTGGCGGTAGTGGATACTATTGAAAATGATCATATATTAGATAACGTCAATAGTTTGAGTACGCAAATGCTTGCAGGCTTTAAAGCCAAGCTAAATGGTGTTGATGGCATTAAGGAAATTCGGGTGGCAGGTTTTATGTTTGGCATTGAATTAACAATACCTTGTGCTGATCTAGTGAAACAAGCACTAGCTAAAGGTATTTTAATCAATGTGACAGCAGATAAAGTCATTCGCTTATTACCCCCTTTGGTTATTAATGTTAATGAAGCCAACCAAATAGTGAGCAAAGTGAGCGATTTAGTTATCAATTTTCTTTCCTCACAAGCTGTTGAGAGCGTAGCGTAATATGAGACATTTTTTGACCTTAAAAGATTTAACATCGCTTGAATTAGAGCAATTAATTACACGTGCTATCGAGTTGAAACGAATGCATAAAGCCGGTGAGATTTATCAACCACTGAAAAATAAAGTGCTGGCGATGATCTTTGAAAAATCATCAACGCGTACGCGTGTTTCATTTGAATCAGCAATGCTTCAATTTGGCGGTGGTTCAATTTTCTTATCACCTAACGATACCCAGCTGGGTCGTGGTGAGCCGATAGAAGATTCTGCTCGGGTTATTTCTAGCATGGTTGATGTGGTAATGATCCGCACATTTGAACATGATAAAGTTGAGCGATTCTCTCAATATTCATCGGCACCGGTTATTAATGCGTTAACGGACGATTATCACCCATGTCAATTATTAGCTGATATGCAAACCTATGTTGAACATCGTGGCTCGATTAAAGGTAAAACAGTAGTGTGGGTAGGCGATGGCAACAATATGTGTCATTCGTATATCAATGCCGCAGAACGTTTTGGTTTTGATTTAAATATTGCAACACCAGTCGGTTATGAACCTGATGCGGCTATCGTTGGCCAAGCAAAGGCAAAAATAAGCTTATTTACCGATGTGAAACGTGCTGCTAAAGATGCCGATATGATTGTCACTGATGTGTGGGCAAGTATGGGCCAAGAAGAAGAGCAACGTAAACGAGAAGTGGCGTTTTCTGACTTCCAAGTCGATAGTGCCGTTATGGCATTAGCGCATCATGATGCGTTATTTATGCATTGTTTGCCGGCTCACCGAGGTGAAGAAGTGTCAGCTGAGGTATTGGATGGTCAGCAAAGTGTTGTTTGGGATGAAGCTGAAAATCGCCTACATGCTCAAAAAGCATTATTAGAATTTCTGTGTACTAGTTAAGTTTGAGACAGCGCCACGATAAATCTTTATTCAGAGTAAAGATACAGAAAGCTAAAAAGACTCATTTAAAGGATTAGTAAATGAGTCTTTTTTCATTGGCATGCCATCAACAGAACTAATGCAATCGTCTTTAAGTATTAAGATATGCTGCTAAGTCATCTAAGCGCTCAATTGTGCCAATATCGGACCACGCGCCTTGATAGAGCTCACCGCTTATTTGAGACTGAGCTATTGCCTCCAGTAAAATAGGTTTTAAGGCCAAACGTTGCACCGCTAAACCAGCAAACAGAGCAGGGTGGTAAATGCCTA
>JBLIKM010000125.1:0-5530 GCA_047636295.1 Methylophagaceae bacterium | reverse complement strand
CATTTGTTTCATTTATCATTCTCTCTTAAAATTCAAATTCTGGTTTAGGTTCAGCATTAATCATTGCTGAAATTACAGTTTCAAATACGGTGTCCGTGTGCCACTGTCTTTCTGTAATTCGTCGAATGAGTTGCACCTCCATATTCTGACCATTGCCGACTATGGCTAACATTCGGCCACCCACTTGTAGGCTCTGTAAATAATCATCCGGTACCGTCACAAAAGCAGCAGTTGTTACAATGACATCAATCCGGTTAGCTAATAACCATCCTTTCGATGCATCACCGACATAAAGTGTCACGTTATCTATGGCTGATGTCGCTAAATTTTGCTGCGCCAATGCAGATAACTCTGGCACTATCTCAACACTCATTACATGTTTGGCAAGTTGTGCTAATAAAGCAGTGAAATAACCGGTACCTGTACCGATTTCTAATACAGTTTCATCGGTCTGAACATTTAAAGCCTGCAGTAGACGACCTTGTAATACTGGCGACAACATCATTTGACCATAACCTATTGGCAACTCAGTATCCGCATAAGCGATGCCTGACAAGTCTTGATCGACAAACTGAGTACGTACCACATCCTTCAAAGCCATTAATACTCGTGGATCTAATACATCACTGGGACGAACTTGCTGCTCTAACATATTAAAATGAGCGATATCTAGATTTTTTGCCATTTTTCATCCTTAAGGTATGTGCAGTAGCATAAGAGTTTTATTATATAGGTGCAACTACATAAAGCTTATAATCTAGTGATATTATCGATATATACTTTATTTGTATCACTAATTAAATTAAAACGAGTCGCCTTACTGCTGTACCGTTTTTTGCCATGTATCACGTAATGTTGTTGTTCGATTAAATACTAACTTTCCATCTCGGCAAAGTTCACTATCTGCACAAAAATAACCTTCCCGTTCAAATTGGTAGACCGCACCTGGGTTTGCATCAAGCAAACTCGCTTCTACAATACATGTACGTAGTGTGATTAATGAATTAGGATTAATATGAACAGTGAAGTCATCAACTGATTTATCATTATCTGGATGTGGGTGATTAAATAATCGATCAAATAATCTTACTTCAGCTTTAATGCCATGATCGGCAGAAACCCAGTGAATAACACCTTTAACTTTACGTCCTTCAGGGTTAGCACCTAATGTGGCAGCATCATAGCTGCAATGTAACTCGATAATCTCACCATCCGCATCTTTAATCACTTCATCACAGCGAATTACATAGGCATTTCTTAGGCGGACTTCTTTACCGGTAACCAAACGCTTGAATTTATTATTAGCTTCTTCTTTAAAATCATCTTTATCAATATAAAGTTCGCGGGTAAAAGGCAGAATGCGTGTACCCATGTTGTCATCTTGTGGATGACTAGCAGCAACTAATTGTTCTGTTTGTCCTTCAGGATAATTAGTGATCACGACTTTAACGGGGTTCAATACCGCCATCGCACGTGGTGCATTTTCGTTAAGATTTTCACGAATGCAGTTATCAAACATTTCCATTTCTACCGAATTATCAGCCTTGGTGACGCCAATGCGCTCACAGAAATCACGAATTGCAGCAGCAGGATAACCACGTCGGCGCATGCCAGAAATAGTCGACATCCGAGGGTCATTCCAGCCATCCACTAACCCATCATCAACTAATTGAGTTAATTTACGCTTACTGGTGATCGCATATTGCAAATTCAGCCGCGAAAATTCAATTTGTAGTGGATGGCTTGGCACTTTTAGCGTGTCTAAGAACCAATCATATAGGGCTTTATGATCAGCAAATTCTAAAGTACAGATAGAATGGGTCACACCTTCAATCGAATCAGATAGACAATGGGTGTAATCATACATTGGGTAAATACACCATTCACTACCCGTTTGGTGATGGATCACACCATGACGAATTCTATAAATGGCAGGATCGCGCATATTTATATTCGGTGAAGCCATATCGATTTTAGCGCGTAACAATTTCGAACCATCTGAGAATTCACCCGCACGCATAGCTTCAAATAAGGTTAAATTTTCTGCTACGCTACGATCGCGATATGGGCTGTTTTTACCGGCTTCGGTTAATGTGCCACGATATTCACGCATATCATCGGCCGTCAAATCACATACATAAGCATCACCTTGCTCTATAAGCTGAACAGCATAATTATAAAGCTGGCCAAAATAATCTGAGGCAAAATATTGATGACCAGTCCAGTCGAAACCTAACCAACGCACATCCTCTTTAATGGAATTAACAAATTCTTCATTTTCTTTGTGAGGATTTGTATCATCAAAACGTAGGTTACATTCGCCGTTATAATCATTGGCTATACCAAAGTTTAGGCAAATAGACTTAGCGTGACCAATATGTAAATAACCATTCGGTTCTGGTGGAAAACGAGTGCGCACATGCCCCTCGTTTTTACCCGTCTCAATATCAGCGTTGATGATATTTCGTATGAAATTATTTGGTTTTGATGCTGTCACTTCTTTTTCGCTCATTTCAGTCTCTAATCAAGGTTTTCTTATTCTATATTTGGTTTATCTGCAAATGTTAGAATGATAAGAATAAGGTGTTAAGAATATAAACGTAATAGTATACAAGTGCTTAAGCTTTTTCCCATAACAATAAGGTTAAATAATGACAATTGCGACATTTGCAGCGGGCTGTTTCTGGGGTGTAGAAACACAGTTTAGACAAATAAATGGTGTTATTTCAACACGTGTTGGTTACACCGCCGGCACTACTGACAATCCCGATTATAAAGCGATTTGTACTGGCACTACAGGCCATGCAGAAGCTATCGAAGTAACCTTTGATCCAGCACTTATAAGCTACACAGCATTACTTGAGGAATTTTGGCGGCTACACAATCCGACCACACTAAATCGCCAAGGTCCCGATATGGGCACACAATATCGCAGTGCGATCTTTTATCACAATGACGAACAGCGACAACAAGCATTAGCGTCTAAACACGTACTTAATGATAGTCACTATTATCCTCAGCCTGCCGTTACTGAAATTACTGCGGCGAGTCAGTTTTTCCCCGCAGAAGAATACCACCAATGTTACTTAGAGAAAAAAGGCCTTGGCTCTTGCCATTAACTGCCTTTAGTCGCTCGGTGAAATAAAGGTTCGTGTACCGATTCACGCGAAAATTGCCAGCATGCTATTGCGATAGCAAGCACTGAGAAACCAAGTAATACCGCGATATCCGTCATTACTGAAAAATCAGTGGCTACATTAGGTACGGCATGTTTCAGTAAGTCGACACCATAACTGAATGGATTTACCAATACGATGTAATGCAAATATGCCGGTAATTGGCTGACTGGATATAAAGCGCCGCTGAGGAAAAATACTGGGAAGATGAAAAAGTTCATAATGACAGCAAAGTTATCGATACTCTTAGAATAAACAGCAATCAGTCCACCAATCGCTGCACAACATATTGCCGTTAACACGGCTGGTAACAATAAGCTAAGGGCAATTTTAAAGCTGACTAGACCTAGCACTAATAACAGCACTAATAACAAACTGGCTTGCACCATGGCCGTTAATGTCGCTGCAATGAGTTTAGATAATACGATCCAATAATGTTTGATGGGTGCAACCATCATCATCCGCATCACGCCAAATTCTTTATCATAGACTAAGGTCAGCGCCGATAACAGGGCAGCAAATAACAGCGTCATCGCTAAGATACCTGGCACTAAAAAAGTAAGATAGCCTGCTTGTGCTGGGCCTTGCAACATACTGCCGACTCCAGAACCGATGACGAGTAACCATATCATCGGTCTTACCATCGAGCTAATTAAACGGGCACGTTGGCGAAATAATTTACTCATCTCACGTCCAACAACTGCTTTTACAGGACGCCAACTCATATTACGTTACCTTGTTCTGGGCCACAAAATGTCCATAAATAGACATCATTAAGATTAGGTTTTCGCCATTGCATAGCTGACACGTCATTGCCGAGCGATTTCTCTAAGGCATAAAAATCGACATCATCCGCCGCGATTTTGAAGCTTAAATCTTCATCTTCGTGAATTGGTTGACCAAATAATGGGCTTAATTGGGCAGCAATATTTTCTGGGTTAGGTGTGGTTATTTCTAAAATATTAGCCGCTAATTGCTTCGTTAACTCTGCTGGAGCACCACCCTGCTGTAAATTTCCTTGTTGGATGAAATCAACATGGTCACAGGCGGCGGCTTCTTCTAAGTAGTGCGTAGTCAGAAATACCGTCATTCCCTGTTCGCGGCGTAATTGTTCAACAAAGCGCCAAATTGCGCGGCGATTGGGCAAATCTAAACCGATCGTGGGTTCATCGAGAAATAATACTTTCGGTTTATGTAATACACCGCGAGCAATATCGACTGCACGTCGTTGTCCACCCGACAACGTGATTAGTTTTCGTTTACGTTTATCTTGCAATCCAAACACCGCCAATAGTTCATCAATGCGTTTATTAGCGTCCTTGGGTGACAAGTTATACATTGCCGCAGCAAATTGCAGATTTTCATCAATAGACATTGTGCGATCAAGTGCAGAGTCTTGAAACACTAAACCGACAGTGCGTCTAATCGCAACCGGATCAGTTGCAATCTTCTGGCCTGCGATCCATGCTTCACCCGACGTCGCAGCAGTCATGGTTGTTAACATATGAATTGTGGTGCTTTTACCTGCCCCATTAGGGCCAAGAAGCCCATAAAACTGACCGGCTTTGATATCTAAATTGAGATTATTCACAGCTATGGTCTGACCATAATACTTGGTCAAACCATCCGTCAATATTGCTACATCTTTATTCACTGGCAGACAGTTTTTTGGAGTTTTTAGGATTACGAAAGACCAAAACTTTAGCTTCTTTTACTGTTTTCCCAGCTTCCGAGCGAGCAGTTTCTATTGCATCTTCTATCAAATGATGATCAAAAGACTTACTACAAACAGGATCAGCACTCGCAGGATCACCTGTCAACATATACGCTTGGCAACGGCAGCCGCCAAAATCTTTTTCTTTTTCATCACAAGAGCGGCAAGGCTCTTTCATCCATTCATAACCACGAAAGCGATTAAAGTCATTAGAATCTTCCCAAATTTCTTTCACCGATATATCTCTGATATTTGGCAATTCCATCCCTGGTAATTCACGCGCCGCATGACATGGTAGGGCCACACCATCAGGCGTAATTGTTAAGAACACATTTCCCCAACCATTCATGCATGCTTTCGGGCGTTCTTCATAATAATCTGGCACAACATAATAGATCTTCATATTACCTTTTTGTTCTGCTTGGTAACGATGTGCAATCGCTTCCGCTTCCACTAATTGCTCTTTCATTGGCAATAATTGATCACGGTTGTGCATCGCCCAACCATAGTATTGCGTTGTAGCAAGCTCGAGATAATCAGCTTCTAGCGAAATAGCTAACTTAATAATATCTTCCATTTGGTCGATATTCTGACGATGCGTTACAAAACACAACACCATTGGATAGCCGTTAGCTTTTAC
>JBLIKM010000124.1:0-5660 GCA_047636295.1 Methylophagaceae bacterium | reverse complement strand
TAGAGTCTGAAGATGATGTGGATGAATGTCTAAAAGGGCTGGCGCGAGCATCCGGCTTTTTACGTAAAGGGATTGCTAAGCGTGTCGATTTACGCATCGTGCCTGAATTACGCTTTTATTACGACAAGTCTTTGACCCATGGTTTCCATATGGATCAATTGATTGCTGAGGCAAATACTAATCTTTCTGACGACACTGACACTGACGATAAATAAACGATTAGATGGGACGTCGTAATAAAAAAGGCCGTGATCTAACGGGTATTATCATTATTGATAAGCCGACAGGACGAAGCTCTAACCATGTATTGCAGCAAGTTAAACACTTGTTTAATGCTAATAAAGCGGGTCACACTGGCAGCTTAGATCCGCTGGCGACAGGTGTATTACCCGTATGTTTGGGCGAGGCAACGAAGGTGTCTTCTTATTTGCTTGATGCCGATAAGCAATATCATGTGACATGCCAATTAGGCGTGGTTACGGATAGTGGTGATTCAGATGGTGTTGTCATCTCAAGCAGCGTGATCCCTGAATTTACTCAGCAAGATGTGCTCGCATTATTACCTAGGTTTATGGGTGAGCTAGATCAAGTTCCACCGATGTTTTCAGCATTGAAACATCAGGGGCAACCGCTTTACAAGCTGGCTCGTCAAGGAATTGAAGTTGAGCGAAAATCACGTCAGATTACAATTTATGATATTCAACTATTAGCTATAACAGCGGATAGTTTTAGCTTAGATGTACGCTGTAGTAAAGGGACCTATATTCGAACCTTAGTTGAAGATATTAGTCATGCCCTAGGTTCAGCTGGCCACGTGATAATGTTAAGGCGCGTTGCAGCGGCAGGTTATAGGGAGCAACAAGCCCTTAGCATTGAGCAATTAATGGCTAGCGCTGAAAACGGCCTAGCGGCACTCGATGCCTTATTATTACCTGCTGAAGATGCTTTGCCTGAGTGGCCGTCAGTCGTTTTGTCAGATTATAGGGTCGCTGCGATACGATTGGGACAAGCGGTACAGGTCGAACAAACATTTCAAAGCGCAAATGTAAGATTGTTTGACCAGCAGCAACAATTTATCGGTTTAGCTGAGATGACGGATGCTGGTATGGTACAGCCAAAACGGGTATTTGTTCAGCCAAATACACAGTAAAATTATTGTTTATATTGAAAAAAATGGGTAGAATACCACCCTTTTAAAAGGTTGGATATCTTGGTAATTAGTGCTGAGGTAGTCCAGAATTTAACTCGTAGCGAAATACATAAAGTGCTACACCAAAAGTTGGAGTTTTTAATGTCATTAACACTAGAAAAAACACAAGAAGTTGTTACTAAGTATCAGCGTTCAGAAACTGATACCGGTTCAGCTGAAGTACAAGTTGCTTTACTAACTACACGTATCCTAGATCTTGCTGAACATTTCAAAATAAACATTCATGATCATCATTCACGCCAAGGTCTATTAAAAATGGTAAGTGGTCGACGTAAAATGTTAGATTATTTGAAAAAGAAAGATATTACTCGTTACCGTAAGCTAATAGCTAGCCTAGGCTTACGTCGCTAAGCATTGATTCTAGCGATAAAAAATATGAATCAAAAAATGCTTTCGTCAAGAAACGATTGCAGGCTGATCGTTTAAAATATGCCCCTGAATCCGCATGGTTTCAGGGGCATATTTGTTTATAGGTATCAAAAATTGTCAGACGCTACGGAATAAGCCGTTAGCATTAATATTAGTCAAGAGAAAGGAACAGAATAGTGAATTCAGTAAAAAAGACAGTTCAATATGGCGAGCATATTTTAAGTCTTGAAACCGGTAAAGTAGCACGTCAAGCAGGGGGGGCAGTCATTGTTAGCCTTGGTGAAACGTCAGTATTAGTTACCGTTGTCGGCAAAAAAAATGTTAAGCCAGGCCAAGATTTCTTTCCTTTAACCGTTAATTATCAAGAGCGTACTTATTCTGCCGGTAAAATTCCTGGTGGTTTTTTTAAACGTGAAGGCCGTCCTTCTGAAAAAGAAACATTAACTTCACGCTTAATCGATCGTCCATTACGTCCTTTATTCCCTAAAGGCTTTATGAATGAAGTCCAAGTTATTGCAACTGTTGTGGCTTTAGACCCTGCCATTGATCCAGATATTCCTGCAATGATTGGTGCTTCTGCTGCATTAGCTATTTCAGGTATCCCTTTCAATGGACCTATTGCAGGAGCACGTGTTGGTTATATCGAAGGTGCTTATGTATTAAACCCAAGTAAAGCGCAGTTACAAACCAGTTCATTGGATTTAATCGTTGCTGGTACAGACAGTGCAGTATTGATGGTTGAGTCTGAAGCATCTGAATTACCTGAAGAAGTGATGTTAGGTTCAGTCATGTTTGGTCATGAGCAATTGCAAACCGCTATTAACCTGATTAAAGAGCTACAAGCAGAGGCCAGTAAAGAAGCATGGGATTGGTCTCTACCAGAAAAAGATGGCAACATTTACGATGAAGTAAAAGCGAATGCTTTTGCAGGTATTGAAGCCGCTTATGCGATTGTTGATAAATTAGAACGTCAAGATCAATTAGCTGTGGTGCGTGACGCGGCAGTTGAAGCACTAGCTGGTGAAGACTCAGACTTTTCTGCTGATGTAGTTAAGGGCACATTCGCGAAATTAGAAAAAGAATTAGTCCGTGGCAGAATCATTGCTGGTCAACCGCGTATTGATGGCCGTGATACTAAAACTGTACGTAAAGTTACTGTTGAGACAACTGTATTACCTCGTGTACACGGTTCTGCATTGTTCACACGTGGTGAAACGCAGGCACTTGTTGTGGCAACATTGGGTGCTGAACGTGATTCACAAATGATTGATGCGGTTGAAGGTGAATATCGTGATCGTTTCATGTTGCACTATAATTTTCCTCCATTCTGCGTAGGTGAAACTGGCTTTGTTGGTTCACCAAAACGTCGCGAAATCGGTCATGGTAAATTAGCAAAACGCGGTATCCAAGCCGTTATGCCTTCAGCTGAAGAATTCCCATATGTAGTCCGTGTGGTATCTGAAATAACTGAATCAAATGGTTCTAGTTCTATGGCTTCAGTATGTGGAACAAGTTTGGCATTGATGGATGCGGGTATACCGATTAAAGCACCTGTTGCTGGTATCGCGATGGGCTTAATCAAAGAAGAAGATGATTATGCGGTACTAACGGATATATTGGGCGATGAAGATCATTTAGGTGATATGGACTTTAAAGTAGCGGGTACAGAAAAAGGTATCACTGCCTTACAAATGGATATCAAAATCCAAGGTATCAACGAAGAAATTATGCGTACTGCCTTAGCACAAGCTCGTGATGGCCGCTTAACGATTCTTGAAACAATGAATGCGAATCTTTCAGCTCACCGTGAAGAAATGTCTGAATTTGCACCGCGTATTATTACCATCAAAATTAATTCAGATAAAATTCGTGATGTTATTGGTAAAGGAGGGGCAACCATCCGTGCTCTGACTGAGGAAACGGGTGCCGTAATCGATATTCAAGACGATGGCACGGTGATGATTTTCTCTTCTGATTTCAATGCGGGTCAAGATGCATTACATCGCATCGAGCAAATTACTGCTGAAATTGAAGTAGGTCAAATCTACGAAGGACGTGTTGCTAAACTAATGGACTTCGGTGCCTTTGTAACTATCTTACCGGGTAAAGATGGCCTAGTGCATATCTCACAAATTTCTGACGAACGTGTAGAGAATGTTAGTGACAAATTGACTGAGGGTGACCTAATTCAAGTTAAAGTACTTGAAGTTGATCGCCAAGGTCGTATTCGTCTAAGCATGAAAGCCGTTCATGAAGTAGTAAGCGAAGCATAAACTTCACTTAGCTTTATTGACGTAAACTTAAAAGCCCCGAACATCGGGGCTTTTTTGTGTCAAAATATCGGTATGAAATTTAATAACACTATCCTTGGCTTATTGCTATTTTGTTGTATCTCTCAGCTGCAAGCTAGCGAGGTTCAAATTGCAGCCGCTTCAAATTTACGTTATGTCTTATCCGAGCTTATCACTGAGTTTGACCAACAAACGGGGCATCATATCAATGTTTCTTATGCGGCATCAGGTACGCTCACGACACAAATTCAACACGGTGCACCATTTGAAGTCTTTTTCTCTGCGGCTCCCAGTTATATTCAGCGTTTGACGGAAGATGAATTAATCGAAGGTGAGTTAGTAGATTTTGCTCAAGCACAGCTAGTGTTATTTGCATCAGCACAATCCTCTTTAAGCTTAGATGTTAATTTAAAGGGTTTAAAATCGGCATTAGAGCATGGTCAAGTAAATAAGGTGGCTATAGCCAATCCAAAACATGCACCTTACGGTCAGGTAGCACAGCATCTTCTGGAACATGCTGGTCTCTGGCAGAAAATGCAATCACATTTACTCATTGCTGAAAATGCATCACAAGCCATACAGTTTGCCTTAACAAGTCAGGTGGATGTCAGTTTCGTTCCCTATTCCTATATGCTTCAACCGCAAATTTCATCAAAGGGCCGCTATGTCAAACTAAACGCAACATTACCGCAGCAGGCTGTATTAATACGAGGTGCTTCTGCTACGGCAAAGGAGTTCTTGGCTTTTATTCAAACAGAACAGGCAAAAACTATTTTGATAAAGCAGGGTTTTATAGTGCAAGAAAAGGTATCGTAAGATGGATTGGCAAGCTTTCGAAGTATCAATTATGCTGGCGGTATTAACGTGTCTTAGCTTATTGCCTATTGGTTTAGCCTTGGCGTATTTATTGGTTAAATCAAGTTTTAGGGGCCGTGGCATTATCGAGGCTATTATTACATTACCCCTAGTACTACCACCCACTGTATTAGGTTATTTTTTATTGGTCGGAATGGATAATGATAGTTTCTTCGGTAGTTTGTTTGTAAGTTTGACCGGACAAAGTTTGGCATTTTCATTTGCCGGTTTATGGTTTGCATCGATCATTTATAGTTTGCCCTTTGCCGTGCAACCAATGATGCGATCATTAGAAAAAATTGAACCGGAGATCCGTGAAGCGGCATGGTGTAGTGGTTTGTCGAAATGGAGAACCTTTTTCAAAATTGAGTTGCCATTGGCGTGGCCAGGCATCATTACCGCGATGGTCTTGTGTTTTTCGCATACCTTGGGTGAATTTGGTGTGGTATTAATGATTGGTGGTAATATTGCTGGTGAAACACGCACCTTGTCGATTGCTATTTATGATAGCGTTTTAGCCTTTGAACACCAACAAGCCCAATCCATGTCATTAATATTATTGGCGATTGCCTTAGTCACGATCAGCATCGTCTATAGTTTTAATCGCACTCGTATGCTGCGCTTTTAATTATGCTAAAAGTTACATTACAACAATCAACACCTATTGAGCTTGATGTAGAATTTAGCTGTGAATCAGGAGATACACTGGCCCTAGTAGGGCCTTCTGGGGCAGGAAAATCGACGGTGTTACGATGTATTGCTGGTTTGTCTTTAGCGGGGCAAGGTCAGGTTTTGTGTAAAAATGAAACGTGGTTTGATAGTGTTAGCAGTATCAATAAAACACCTCAGCAACGCCGAGTTGGCATGGTGTTTCAAAATTATGCTTTATTTCCCCATTTAACGGTTGCTGATAATATTAAATTGGCCCTTGATAA
>JBLIKM010000123.1:0-5663 GCA_047636295.1 Methylophagaceae bacterium | reverse complement strand
CGCCGTCGCGGTGTCAGCAACACCTTCAGCCGTCGTCTTTACTGTCGCGGCATCGCTTGCAGCCGTTGTTGCTAAACCTAAAGCCGTCGTCGCGGCGTCGGCAATACCTTGAGCCGAAGTTTTTGCTGTCGCGGCATCACTTGCAGCCGTTGTTGCTAAACCTAAAGCCGCCGTCGCGGCGTCAGCAGCATTTTGGGCATTAGTCTGTGCCGTGGCGGCATCACTTGCAGCCGTTGTTGCTAAACCTAAAGACGTCGTTGCGGCGTCAGCAGCATCTTGGGCATTAGTCTGTGCCGTGGCGGCATTGCTGGCAGCCGAGATCGCTAAGCTTCTAGCTTCATTTGCGGCAGTGACATTGGATGAAGCCAATTCAGCTGCACCCTTCAGTACAGTCAAAGGATCCAATTCAAGTTGTTTATCATTCTTTATCTGCTCTGCTGCATCTAAATATGCTTTAGAAACATCTCTTATTCCTTCAGTCGTGTCATAATCGGCTTGAGCTTCATCTCTATCTTCCGTGGCTTCTGCTTTGTCAGCGATTAATACATCAGTTCCAGGCGAACTGGTAAAATCAAGCATCGTGCTACCATCGATTGAAGTATATATTTTTCGACCATTATTAGCTAAATCAGTATAGCTTCGTTGAGTCTGAATCGCTGCATCTGATATGTCTGCTAGTTGGTCACGTGCACTCCACACATAATTTAAGTCCTCTATTTCAACTGTCGATGTCACGGCTAAGCCTGTCGGAATATCTGGATTTGTACTGCTTTTCAAATACGCTCTTGCTCTTGGCTTATCAGGCTCTGTAATAGCGTCATAGTAGTATTCAACAATTTTGTCGGTATCGTAGTTATCAATTTTTGCATTACCATTAGTATCTTCACGGAACAAACCGTATTGATCGATAAATAGACCGTTTAGGACTCCAACCCAAGAAACGACGTTTTTGTAAGGATCTTCACTCTCAGGCACATATAACGCCTGATAAAAAGCGCCCTCACCGCGACTATTATTCGCCGAAACCGATGCGCCGGTACCAGAAGACGCCCGGTTGACAATATCTGAAAATAGCTCGGTTAGCGTATTCTGTAAGTCGGCTGCGCTGTTTGCTTCATAGAATTTGTCGGTACCACCTGCTGCCGCAATGAGGTCTAAAGGCGTACATCTTCCATCCTCGATCAACGTTGTAAGATAATCAGGGTCATTATCATAATCTTCGCAAGTAGAAACAATGCCATCTAATATAGTCTGTGAAATATCAGGAAAGGCAAAGCCAATCACAAAGGTCTTTACCGAAGAGGCCGATGCTAATAAAGCCTCTGCTTCGGCCGCAGCCCCAAGAATCGCATCAACATTCGACTGACCACTTCCTGAGGGACTAACGTTAGCTAAACCATCTGTGATCAGCACGACATAATCATCAGTATCGGTACATACGTTAGCTGAAGTAAAGCCAGCGCTTAAACCACTTATTCGTTCACTAGCGTTAAGCGTTCCAGCAAAATAATCATTTGCTGACGACAATGCACCAGTAACAGGCGTACCACCGCCCGTATATAACGGTGTTATTGCGCTTTCAGTGCTATTACTGAACTGAGCTGGACCTAACTTCGTTTTTAAATTACTTACCTGAGTCGCGTTCAAGTCATCCATACCAACATGTAGTTTACCTTTACCGGTAACCGATGTAGACCAAGCCTCAGTGACGTAATTAACAACAAATTGATTACCGTAGGAACTTCCCCAATATAACCCATACAACGCAGTTGCTGTCGTAAAAGTATCGTCACTATTGTCATAAGAAATACTGTCGTAGCATATGTATCGACCGCTTTCTCTATTACACAAAGCTGTTTGCCTTCCAAAAAAATTATCCCAACCACCATTGGCTCCCACCGTCCAATAATTATTGTTATTGTAGTAAAAAGTCCAGTCGTCTTCTGTCATAACCGGGACGAAAAACTCATGTTCTTTAGTATCACCATAATCATCAGGGTCTAGACTAACTTGCGTCATATAATTGTATATAGCAGCCTTACTGAACGAACTTTGACCAAAGGCCATTAACCCCATATCAAAGCTGTTATTTGAAGTAAATTCATCAATAAGGCCAATAATGGCTTCATTGGCAATATATCTTCGACTTGTGCTGCTATTAGGATCTACCGCTAAACCATCAATATCCCAATTCATACTGCCCGAGTTATCTAAAACGAGTAATATGTTGGGTTTGTCATCTTGACCCGCAATCGAAATAACAGGAGGCACTGCATCATAATCCAGTGCAGCCCCTTCAGCTAATACACCCTTACTGGCTAGCATAGCCAGTAAGCATAAACACACGCTCGATATTTTATTAACACTGTTTAAATTATACATATTTCATTCCTCCATGCAGTACGGCACGATTCAACGAGTTTTCATAAAGGTTATGTTCAAACTAAGGATAAATAACAACCCTTTTTAAGATATTATCTTTATATAGAAAACTGATATTAGCTTTGGCGGGTTTTTTGTACCATTCAGAAATTGGCCGTTTATCTTCAACCGAAATAGCGGGGGTCAATTGAATGCTACCTTCTGATGTAGTCAACCACCCACTTTGGTCTCGATAAGTGAGTTGGCCCTTGACGATTCGCGTATTCTGGCCCTTTGTATAGCTATGTTCAGATTTGCTTCTGGTAGAAAAGCTATCCGGCAGCGTTTCAGTCATTCGTGGCACATCATAGGGACCTATTTCATCCAAGGGTTGCGCTGTTGTCAGTTGAGGCGCTATCAAAGCAACCCCTAGAACTAATAATATCTTTTTCATAGTATACCTCTCATGCTTATCGCAAAACTTTAAACGTTGATTGGAGCATCGCTTTACTATTGGCCGTCGCACCTCTTCCAAAAGCCGTAATACGGAACATATGAGCCCAGTCGTTGCCATAACTAGGCGGAGTCGTTGCTGCATCAACATCCGGATCTGCCAGAACATAACACATAAATTCTATAATATATTTTGGGTTCTCAGAGACACCTTGAATTGAAACGGGGTGTGATGTTGCAACACCTGTGGTTGTCCACGTTGCCGCAGATTCCCATAAATTATTAGCCAATATAGCTGTTTCACAAATACCAGCTGAGGCACCGCCGCTACTAATAGCGTCATACGTTCCGGTAAAACATAAACCCTCCAAACAGGTACTTGTAAAACAGTTTGAGTTGGAGTCAGCACAAGGGAAATGGTCAGTCACGTTATCTAAGCCTATACCATCAAAAATGCCTGATATCTCGCCCGCTCTTTGTTCACCTGCTGCCAGAGCTGCTTCGGCGGCCTGAAACGCCATATTATGATCTCGATAGTTAGCAGCCATTTTTTCATTAACAACGATATTCGACATTGTAGATACACCGGTTACAGTCAGTACTAGCAGCATAATCAAGCTCACTAAAAGTACACTTCCACTATTTCGATTAATATGGTCTAGTTCGTTTATTTTCATATCAAACGCCCCTGTTACGGACTTTTACCGTAGTAATAAATTCTTTGCGCAAATAATTATCAGAAGGGCTGTAGGTGGTTCCAACAAAACGGAAATCTACAGGTTCTGACGTTACCTGAGTTAGCGATCGTGCCAATAAGTGTAATCGAAGGCTCACAACAGTAGTCCAATTGGTTACAGATGAAGCAAGTGTGTATCTGTTTGCCACGCCATCGCCATTGATATCGACACCAAACAAAACTTGTATGCTTTCAATGCCTTGTACCAATTCTTCAGTAGTCGAATCAACACCGCCTAGAATTTGCTGACGGTAAATTGTAGGCACATTGTTGGGTGCCGTATCCACATAATAAGCATTCGATGTCACCTCCATCACTGACGCATCCCCGCCATACTCGTAAGTATTTGCACTGCAACTTCCCGGTAAACCTAAATCGATTGTGCAGTTACCCGGCACTAGAGCACCAGCATTATGAGTTATTGTATCTGCGGTAATTCCAGTAATTTGAAAAATAGCGGCGTGATCACAATCCGAAACCATTAGAATTCGCCCCGCAGCATATGCATGATTTGAGGTCACCTCAATGACTGAAGTTGCTATATTATGAGAGTCTACCGTAAAAGAATCTCCCTCTGTTGCGCCACGTAACACAGTAAAGACATCACTATTTGGCATAACGCCTGAAGACAAGGAGGGTAGGTCGGCTACCGGAAAATCTGCTACCGGAAAATCGGCATCATCACCATCATAACCGACCAAACCTTGATCGAATTGAAACTGCCATGTACCAAGGCCAGCGGAAGGGTTTAGTGTATTTTTAAGGGCTTGTGAGCCACAACCAAAATAGCCGGCCATGCGTGCATCACGGGTAATAAATTCCATTGCAAAACGAGCACTTTCTTGCATTGAGGCCATGTCTGAATTGAAGACAAAGGTTTTTTTAACGCCCAGAAAAACCTGTAACGCGCCAGCCATTAATACCATTCCCAAGACCATCGCGATCATGAGTTCGATCAAGCTGAAGCCTTTTTGGCGATTAGTAACATTCAGCGTTTGCTTAGTAACTGACCTCATAGCTCTGTCCTAAATGAAAATTGTTTTGGAGGGATGGTATTATTTTGCCCAAAGTTGGTAGAGTCATCTGCGCGAGAATCATTATATTGAATAGTCACGATATAAATAGTCGCGGCAGCAGCAGAATTATCTATCTCAATCTGAGCCCTACCGTTCGGCAAAAGAACAGACACATCCGTTAACCATGTATTTAAGTCATATCGAGCCATTACCGCTGGTGTGCAATTTGCTGATGTGCCAAAACAAGATGGGTAAGAGGCCGCAATGCTATCTGCCATTCCATGTCTAAATTGAGACAAAGTCCCTGCACCATTATTACTTGCTCTTATTCTATCTAAGATATCTTGTGCCAACACCCATGTTTGGGATTGATAATAAGCACTCTGGTTGAATTGCATTGCCCTCGTTTGTAATGATGCCATGCCTAGCATTCCTACTGATAATATAAGTACCGCGATCAGCACTTCAATCAGAGTAGCCCCATTTTGCCAATGCTTAAATGTGGTGCTGTTTGGAAAGTTGTTTGTATTCATTGTTGTCTCTCAACTTTATTTAACAACTGAAATCAGTACCGGCAGCATTTTCATAAATGCTATTGCCACTGCTATCAATGGAGAATCGTAAACTACCTGTTGATTGTAGGATCATGCCTCGAGCATTTAAGGCGTTACCATCTTTACCACACATTTTAATTGTGCCATTCTGGCCTGCGGCATACCCTCTACTTGAAAAAGTAATACGCATCCCCCCTGAACCGTCAAAGGTAAGTGAATGCCCATCTGTTATCCCATCATGAACACGCAGAAGTGTATCCGTGCCTACATCAAGATCACCGACACCATCAATATCGTTAAAAATCGCCCACCCATCAGCCCAAGTGCCGGTACAAGAGGCCTGGTCAGCACTCGCGCAAATTGTTACGGAAGAGCTACGTTTAACTGCCTCAGAGCGTGCATATTTCAATGAAACACTAAACTCTTGTAGCGATGCTTTGATTCGGTTTTGCTCAATAACAGAAATAAAGTTTGGCGCTGCTATAGCAACAAGAATTGATAGCACGACTAATGTTATCATCAGCTCTATTAGCGTTACGCCAC
>JBLIKM010000122.1:0-5683 GCA_047636295.1 Methylophagaceae bacterium | reverse complement strand
CGATGGTGCGTACATCACCAAATGTGCTCCCTATGCACCCCGAATCTGAAGAAGTGTTAGATATACCAGAACACCATCGCAATGAAGATAACGTGCATAACAACGTTAACTAACAATGTTGATTTTTGTATTATGAATGTTCGACTAGAATGAATACTTGCCACTTTTTTATAACGAGTAATGTGTAAGTCATTACTCGCTATAATCCGTTTTTACTGTCGGGATCCTTCACACCTGACCACTCAACTAAAGTTCATAATTAAATTATTTATTTACTTTCAGACACTTGAAATATTGGCATTATTTGTGCTTATAGCTTATTAAATGCACGATATGTGTATTTAATAAACGATATGCTTATTAAAAGTACAAATTTATCTCTATTATATTAAGGAAAATACATAATGAACAAGAAATCTTTTAGTGCATTAATTAGTGCAAGTATTCTCGGTTTGTCGCTATCAACATCTGCCAATGCGAATTTAATTGAAAATGGTGGCTTCGAAGATCAAACTGGCACTGCACTGGGTGGCGATGGCACCAGTTGGTTTATCTACTCTGCTTCTGATCTTAGCTGGGGTGGCGATAATATTGAAGTTTGGACTACGCGAACTCCTAGTGCTTTCGAAGGTGATTACCATGCTGAGCTCAATGCGGACGGATCTAATACCGGTGCATGGAGTATTTTTCAGACGTTTACGACCATAATTGGTCAAACTTACGATGTATTTTTTGCCTATAGTGCTCGCAGCGGAGACAATGAAGAATTCACGGTGGCCTTTAATGGCACTACCTTCACACTGAATGATCACGTTGTAGGTTCATGGAGCACATTCTCAAAAAGCTTTATGGCCACCGGTAATAAAACGACGTTAACTTTTACATCAGTAGTTCCATTGGATGGTACGTTAGGTAATTTCATTGATGATGTTCAGGTGAACGTTCCTGAGCCAAGTGCTGTAGCTCTTTTGGGTTTAGGTCTGCTGGGCCTTGGCGTGGCAAGGAAAAGAAATAAACGCGCGTAATATCGTTCTACAAAGACATCAGGCCGCTTTAGTAAAGCGGCTTTTTTATACCTAAATAAATCCTTCGCTACCTAGTCTGCTGTGCAGCGCTTTTATATGTCGCGGTCCGATTTCACAACAGCCACCTATAATCGACGCACCGCTTCTCACCCAACTCATGGCATGTTCCGCATACTGCTGTGGGCTCAAATCTTGACGCATTTCAAGGGTCTCTACAGTGTCCCCAGGATACAATGATTCTACGGAGACAAAGCCATTAGCATAAGCACCAAATTGGCCCTTTTGCTTACTCAATAATGACCAACATTGGCTTATAGCCTCTGGTTGACTGCAATTTAATAGTGTAGCTTGAGCATTTAAAGACTCAAGTGCCAGCAAGGCATCTTTTAACGATTCCCCACTGCGTAATTGCTCTGGATGATCGTCACTGACCGTAAATGCAAGCCATACCGGTTTACCACTTTCTTTTGCAGCCGTGCAGGCAGCACGTGCCTCGGTTATAGACGACATTGTTTCACATATAAATAGGTCGCTAGCTGGCGATTGCAGTTCAACAAGGCGACGGTAGGTAGCAAGTGAGTCATCGAACGACAAAGACACGTCTGGCCGATAGCTAGCAACTAATGGTGGCAGGCAGCCTGCGATTTTAACCTCTTTACACTCAGCTAAATCAATTGCCTCTTGGGCTGCGTTCATGGCTCGCTGATGAAGCGGAGCTAATTGAGCAAGTTGATCCTCTCGTTTTAAGCGTTGAGGTGTTGCGGTATAGGTGTTAAGCGTGATTACACGCGCACCGCTATCGATGAACTCACGATGCAGGTCTCGAACAAGCATTGGCTCATTTAACATGATGTCAGCAGACCACATAGGCGTTACTGCACGTGAACTTCTACGCAATAATTCTTGCCCCATGCCTCCATCAAGTAATGTGATACTGCTCATTTACTTCTCTCTTATTTATCTGTTCGAAAACGACTCGGGGCGATATTGTATTGCCTAAGAATTGTATTGCAACTGCTAAATAAAAAGCGCTCGATTATTCAAAAAACCCAGACATATACGGATAAAAAAGCAGCTTCTGGGTCCAATTAAATAATCACTCAAATTACCGCGAATTAGTTAGCGTGCACTAATTGTTTAAGGTAGTTCCCTAAGTTTTGAATTCCAGTCGACATTTTTTGAGCATGCTTGGCGGTCAAGCTTTGTGACCAACCATGTTGGTTAATATCATCAAGGGCTTGTTTACCATCAAAATCGACATAGGCAAGGCGAGCACATAATGCCTCTGGCGGTAAGCCAAAGGATATCCCTGGTAACAGCGCAACTCCGGTGTCCGCGAGGACCTTACTACAGATTTCCGTATCGGTGTAAATTCCCATATTATTAAATGTTTCTTGGTACTGCGTGAAATTAAGCAGAATATAAAAGGCACCTTCTGGAGCGTGTGCATTCAACCCAGCGCCAACTAGCGCTTTATGAATATGCCCGCCAATAGCTTTTAGAATGACTCTCTGGTTCTCCACATATTGATGCATTGTTGCGTTATCGGAATAGGCAGTTATCGCCGCGTATTGTATAGGAGATGACGCACAAGAATAGGTTTCTGATGCGATCCCAAGCATAGCCTCTTTTAATTGGGTATCGTAATTTTGTGGCAAAATGGCAATACCTAATCGCCAGCCACCTGCCCCCGCCCATTTAGATAAACCTGAAGTCACAAAGGTTCCTTGTGGGTAGTGTTTTGCAATGCTGACGTGTTGATTATCATGTTGTAGCGGAGCATAAATTTCATCTGATATGACTTTCGCCCCAAACCGACTTAAAACAGCAGTCAATGCTTTAAGTTCCTGATCTGAATAACATAAGCCATCTGGATTACCAGGGCTGTTTAAGAAAACCAGTAAGCTTTTATAATTTTTTGCCGCCTCACTTAAGGTTTTTTCAAGAATATCGGGCGTTATTCTGTACCGTTTATCAAAGCTAGTTTGCATCATAAATGTAGCATGACCCAATAACTTGGCCTGTGGCTCATATGATACCCAAGCCGGCGCGGGGATTAATACGGCAGCATCTGTATAAGCACACATAATGGTATACAGTAATGCTTTTGAGCCTGGCGCAATGAAAACTTGATCTGCACCAATTGGCCGTTTCTCAAACGCCGAGTGATATTGGGCAACTTGATTTCGTAAGGCTTCTAAACCTTGTACCTGAGTGTATTCTTTACGCTCAGCATTTTCTATTAGTGCTTGTTTTAGCACCGGCGAAATCGGAAATGGTGATTGGCCAAAACCAAAACGAAATACCTGCTTGCCATGCTTTTCAATAGCTGCCGATTGTTCATTTAACAACAAAGTACTCGATGGCGTGATTTGACGATACATAAGTAATATATTCCTGTTTTTATTTAGCCTTCTTATTTATAATTCAACTTTATTGACATAGTATAATGAGCGATTACTCATGACATCAGCACAACTTCAGGCATTTGTTACCGTTGCAAAAGCTAAGAGTTTCACAACCGCGGCACTATTGCTTGGCATCAGTCAGTCAGCGGTATCACATGCAATAAAATCAGCCGAAAAAGAATTAGGTGTTTCGTTGTTTATGCGCGGCAAATCCGAGATCGTAACCACTGAGTTTGGGGAGAAAATATTAGCGAAAGCCCACTCTGTTTTAGGATTGTTTGAGTCAATAAAGCAAACCGCCAATGAAACGAAAAATATGCAGCAAGGTATATTGAAAATAGGCTCATTTGGTCCTTCTTTTTCTACGCGCTTACTACCCACTATTTTGCGAGAATATCAGCGAATCCATCCGAATATAAAGGTCTATGTAGAAGAAGGCGAAGATCATCTGGTCAAAGAATGGATTGCAAGTCGTAAGGTGGATTTAGGCTGTATTATTATGCCGGAGCAAGAGTTAGACCATATTTATCTGACAACAGATAAGCTAGCAGTTGTGGTCTCTGAGGAACATCCGTTAGCGGCAAAATCGGCAGTTGAATTACAAGACCTATGTCAATTCCCCTTCATATTAACGGAAGGAACTACCGGAAAAATGGTGCTAGAACTATTTAAACGTTCTAGTTTTTTTCCAAATATTCAATATAACAATATTCAGATAATGAGCATGTTGTCTATGGTGTCGTCTGGTGTAGGAGTTTCAGTTACAGCAGAGCTGTCAATACCTATTAGAAATCAGGGAAAATTAGGGTCTTACTTAGTAAAACCCTTGATCCCTATCGTAAAAAGAGAGATCTGTTTAGCTGTTCAAAATATACATCATTTATCCCCTGCCGCTGAGGCGTTTGTAAAAGTAGCAAAAAGACTTCAACGAGCAGGTAAATTGAAACATCTGGAAACCTAAACCTACTAGTCAGAGTTCTGACTAGTAGGTTATTCTGTAAACGGTTAGAACTGGTATTTAGCTCTCAAATACCAAGAACCACCTTCGTAGTTTGCTGGGGTTCTGCGCGGATATTGTAGACCAACACTCAAACGGTTTGCGTTCGGCTCACCAATTTCATCAACGTACTCGTCAAAGATATTGGATACACCCGCTGTGAGTGTAATGTCTTCTGATGCGAAGTAATTAAACTCCATATCAAAGAACATAACCGAGTCTACTAGCGCTGATGGTGATGATGGATCATTGATTGTTCCACGCTCATCATAGTGCTCACCATAAAAATTAGCTCGTAACATAAGCTGATAATTCTCACCAAAGTCGGTAACAGCAGTCGCTACGAAACGATTTTCAGGATAGTTATTTTCGATATCTTCTACTGAGCTATCACTCACTGGTTGAATGCCATTCACATTTGATTGGCCTACTACGTCAATCTTGTTGTAGTTATAGGCAAATGTAAACTTGCTCTGAGCTGCATCACTCCAATCCATTGAAGTTGTGTAGACTATATCAAGACCTTGATGTTCTACATCTAGTGCGTTGGTAAAGAATGATACAGTACCACCTGACGACACAGGGATATCACCTGTACGATAAATACGGTCATCTACATCAGTTTTATATAAATCGACCGCTAAGTTACCATTTTCAAAGCCGCTGTATGTAAATCCTAAACTGAGACTAACTGACTCTTCCTCTTTAAGTTCTTTTGCACCGTTTGCGATAGCTTGAGGATTATCAGTTCTAACTAAACCTTCCTCAACTTGTGCACCAGTTGAGCCATCAAAGGTAGTGATAATCGTAGTTACATTTGCTTGACCCGGAGTTGGCGCATGGAAGCCCGTAGATAATGCACCGCGAATGACGAAATCGTCAGTAATGTTATAGCGACTTGCTATTTTACCGTTGACTGTGCCACCAAAATCAGAAAAATCTTCATATCTAAGAGCACCCTGCAACAATAAATCGTCTGTTATATCGTATTCTGCATCGACATATAAGCCAATATTGTCTCGACTAAATTCGCCAGCATCCGCTGGTGTCACTGCAGTCATACCACTTGGACCTGCGCCAATTAAAGCGGCAGCTTCACCCGCTACAGTAGTGAACGTTTCTTCACGCCACTCTGCGCCAAAACCAAGGAAAATATCGTCAGCTAAAGGGATAGAGAAGTCAGCATTAAAGTTTAGTTCTTCTTGCTCATAACCACCCATATCAAAATCACGTTGACCCGGCTGACCATTATT
>JBLIKM010000121.1:0-5748 GCA_047636295.1 Methylophagaceae bacterium | reverse complement strand
AACGGGCAAAGTTTTTACCTGTAATGCTTATATAGACGGACTATAAGACCTGTTAAGTCGACAATCAAGATAAAACAGGCCGTTATCAGTCTATTTGTGCCGCGACTTTACTTAGCGTATTTGGTAAGAAATACATCAAGCTGATTGGCAAAGGCTTGGCGATCAGCCTGACTTAGGGGCGCTGGGCCACCGGTATTGACACCGTTATCACGTAGGGTTTCCATTAAGTCTCTCATGCTAAGCCGTGCCTTAATATTATCCGTGGTATATAACTCGCCACGGGGATTAAGTGCATGTGCGTCGTTATCGATGACTTCAGATGCCAGTGGAATATCGCCGGTTATGACCAAGTCACCGGCGGATAGCCGTTGTACTATTTCATTATCAGCGACATCAAAGCCTTGGGTAACATGCAGAAAATTAGTGTAACTAGACGGCGGGATCCGCATACTGTGATTTGCCACTAGGGTCATATTAACTTTGGTACGCTCTGCGGCTCGAAATAAAATATCTTTAATCACACCGGGACAGGCGTCGGCATCTACCCATATTTTCATTTTAGAATTTTCTCGTTTGAATGTTATTTGTAGGTACTAATTTGAACAATTTACTCAGATACCTTACCGCGTAGTGCTTTATTTTTACCATGCTGGGTTTTACGATCCATGCGTCTTCTTTGTGAGCCTTTGGTGGCCTTGGTCGCGCGCCGAGTTTTTTGCACAATGACGGCTGATTTGATCATCTCTACTAATCGATCAAGGGCTTCTTGTCGGTTTTTTTCTTGGGTACGAAATTTTTGTGCTTTGAGGACAATAACGCCATCTTTACTAATCCGTTGACCCCGCAGGGCTAATAAACGTTCTTTATAAAAATCGGGTAGGGATGAAGCCCTAATATCAAACCGTAGATGAATCGCTGAAGAAACCTTATTTACATTTTGTCCGCCGGCACCTTGAGCGCGGATGGCAGTGAGTTCTATCTCATCATCTGCTAATGAAACGTTGGTTGAGATTGTTAACAAAGTGGCTTTATCCTTGAGATTGGGTTCTTTACTGTCTATTTACATGCTTAATGACAACATCAAATATAGTGATGCCCCTTGTTCTGGAGGTGCTGTATTAGTGCGAGAGGATTATGTTTGTAAATAGTTATATTAACTGAATAGCGTCGCCTGATGTTTATGTTTGCAGTCTTGAACTGAGTATTATTTTTACTTATTGAGTGCGGCCAATCTGTTATTGTAGTCGACAATTATTTTAGATACGCGTGCGGGACTATTTTGCCTATTGTACTGGGCTCTAATGAATTGCCCAACCGCGATATTAGCCGTGACAAAATCCGCGATTAGGTCTGAAGTTGAAACAGTAACACCCTCACGCTTTTAGCTCACCATAAGCAGACGTTATCGCCGACCTTGAAGTTGATCAATGCCTGATATACGTATTAACGGACTTCCATATTAAAAATAAAATCACTAGCCCGCATCTAACCATTATCGTGGCCTTATTATCGATGCTGGCACCTTTTAGCATCGATGCTTATTTGCCTGCTTTTCCTGGTATCGAAGCTGAATTTGGTGTTGGGCGAGCAATACTCTCACAAAGTTTGGGCGCCTATTTGGCGGCGTTTGCTGCCTCCACTTTATTTTGGGGGCCACTGTCGGATTGCATTGGTCGACGCCTTGTTATTCTGGCGAGTTCGGTACTTTATGTTTTGGCATCTGCAGGCTGTGCTTTAGCGGAAGATATTGATACCTTCCTACTACTTCGCATTTTGCAAGGCTTGGCGGCGAGTGGTGGTTTGGTTGCTGGTCGAGCCATGATCCGAGATGCCTATTCTGCAGAAGATGCACATAAAGCAATGTCCCATGTCATGCTGATGTTTGCTATCGCACCAGCGGTTGCACCGCTCGTCGGCGCTTGGTTATACGACGTTTGGGGCTGGCATAGCATCTTCTGGTTTTTGACAAGTTTAGGGGGGTTAGTAATTGCGCTCGTTATGTTTGTAGATGAAACCTTAAGTCATTCACGACGACAGTCAGCGCATCCTCTTACTGTTATTAAAGTTTATGCTCGGATGTTAGTGCATGGTCGCTTTTTGGCACTGGTCTTTACAGTCTCTTTTGCATTTGCAGGTTTATTTCTCTATATCGCCGGCGCACCCACCGTTATCTATGACTTTTTAGGGCTTGATCGTCATGACTTTAGTCTGCAATTTATGCCAATGGTTGGCGGCATGATGGTGGGGTCTTATATTAGTAGTCGGCTGGCACATTACTGGCCGACGAAACAAACGATAACCCTAGGACTTGGGATTATGGCGATAGCGGTTACTATAAACTTAATTCAAGTCTGGCTATTTGAACCACAGATTATGACGGTTATTCCACCCTTGGTACTGTATTCATTGGGGATGGCGATTATCATGCCGGCAGTGACCATTTTGGCTTTAGATTGCTTTCCAGACAATCGTGGTGCGGCGGCAGCAATGCAAAGTTTTATTCAAATGTCGATTTGTGCGGCGGTAGCGAGTGTCGCTGTGCCGTTATTGAATGCACAATGGCTTTATTTTGTATTGGGGCAGGCGGTGTTTCTATTGATTGCTTTGGTATTACGGTTTAATGTTCGCTTGAAATAATGAATAATAGTGATAACAGTATGGTTAATAACTAACTGATTTTTGGATGAAATTGAAATGAAACTTATGTTGAGCGTGTTGGCGTGTTGCTGGGGGCTGTTATTTATGCAATTTGCCGTATCAGCCAATCTAGACCAATGTCTGCAAAACCAGCTATTGGTGTCAGCAGATTCAGTCACGATTGGAGAATTAAGAGCACGTTGCAATACGTTACGAATTAAACGTCTTAGCGATGCTAATACGGCGGAAAATGCCTTACCAAATGAAGAGGGTATGGAAGGCAAAGAAGGTATGGTAAACGACGAGGGTATAGTAACTGTTGAGTCGGCATTAGCGCGTCGATTAACGTTTGAGTCAGAGAACAATAATCCGTTTTCACTGCTTCCACACAAGCCTAACTACATTATCATTAGTAATAATATGGCTTCACCAAATGAAGCACCCTTTCAAGAAGCATTTCCCGATAGGAATACGCATTTTCAACCATGGGAAACTAAGTTCCAAATTAGTCTGAAAGTGCCACTGGCTCGCGGATTATTTAACGGTCAGGGTGATCTCTATGCGGCTTATACGAACCGATCTTTCTGGCAGCAATTTAATAAAGCCGGCTCATCACCCTTTAGGGAGTCGAATCACGAGCCAGAAATGTGGCTATCATTTAGAAATGATACGACCCTTTTGGGCTTTCATAATTCCGTTATACGAACCGGGATAGTCCATCAATCAAATGGTCAGGCGGGTACTTTATCGCGAAGCTGGAATAGAGTGTATGCCGACTTTATTTTTGAAAAAGGCAACTGGTTTTTTTCTGCAAAACCTTGGTGGCGAATTCCTGAAAACTCAGATGATGACAATAATCCAGATATCGATGATTATTTAGGTAACTTCGAGTTCAGCGGTTTGTATAAAATGGGCAACCAAAACCTTGATTTCATGATTAGAGACAACTTAAGTACCAGCGATAATCATGGTGCATTTCAACTCAACTGGAGCTTCCCTGTATCAAAGAATGTAAGGGGCTATGTGCAATGGTTTAATGGCTATGGTGAAAGCCTTATTGATTACGACGCCTACTCGAATAGTATCGGTTTAGGTATCCAATTAACGGATTGGTTGTAAATAAATTAAGTAATTTCTTGATGTTTTATTTATGGCATCGTAAAATACTCTGCTTAACAAGGCTATGTAGCTCAGTTGGTTAGAGCACATCACTCATAATGATGGGGTCCCTAGTTCGAATCTAGGCATAGCCACCAGTTAAACGATTAATACAATCTAGCTAAACCATAAAGCCCCGCCCAGTGCGGGGTTTCGTGTATCTGGGCCTTAGGGCATGTCGATTATAGAGCAATATTTGCTAAGTAACGTTGCGTGATGATATTAATAATTTTCGGATAAAACCTTAGTGAAATCATCTTCAAAAAACTACGATGTCATTATTTTAGGTGCAGGTGCATCGGGTTTACTGTGCGCGTTTACCGCGGCGCAGCGTGGCCGACGGGTATTGGTAGTGGAAAAAGCTAATAAGATTGGTAAGAAAATTTTAATGTCGGGTGGGGGTCGCTGTAATTTCACCAACTATTTTGTTGAAGCCGACAATTTTATTTCACACAACCCGCATTTTTGTAAAGCGGCATTAACACGCTATAGCCAATGGGATTTTATTGCCATGGTTGAGCGTTATGGTATTGAATACGAAGAGCGGTTGCATAGCCAACTATTCTGTAAAAATTCGGCAAAAGAAATTTTGGCTATGTTACTGGCGGAATGCGAGTCGGTAGGTGTCGAAATTAAAACGGATTGTGAAATCAATGCGGTCAAATCACTAGACGTTAAAGACTCGCTAGATCCAAATCAAAGTCAAAATAAACACCGACGCTATCGGCTGAACTTTACCCAGGCAAACAGTAAACTCAGTATCGACTGTCAGTCCTTGGTGGTTGCAACGGGCGCGTTGTCTATTCCTTCTTTGGGTGGAAGTGCAATGGGTTACGATATTGCTCAGCAATTTTCTTTGACACTCACCGAGCGGCAAGCGGGCCTAGTACCTTTTATGTTTAGTGACGTTATGAAGTCAGTCTGTGAGCGTTTAGCCGGGTTAGCGGTGGAAGTAGTGGCGAGCTGTAATGGTCGAGAATTTACTGAAAATCTATTATTTACCCATCGCGGAATCAGTGGCCCTGTTATTTTGCAAATCTCTAATTACTGGTCGCCAGGCGATGAGGTCATAATCAATTTACTACCTCATCTTGATGCGACAAAATGGTTGCTTGAAGCAAAAAAGCAGCATGGTAAAAGTTTGTTAAAAACGGTTTTAAGTCATAAATTATCTAAGGCCCTGGTTAATGAATTACAAACTTTGTGGTGGGCTGGATCTTCAAACCTAGCATTGGCCGAATTCAACGATAAACAATTAATTACGATTGGTGAACATATTAATAATTGGATAGTAAAACCCTCGGCGACGGAAGGTTATCGTACGGCAGAAGTAACCCTAGGCGGCGTTGATACCGATGGCATTAGTTCGAAAACGATGGAGGCCAAGCAACAAGCAGGGCTGTATTTTATCGGCGAAGTACTTGATGTCACGGGTCATCTAGGCGGCTATAATTTTCAATGGGCATGGTCCTCTGGTTACAGTGCAGGCTTATTTGTTTAACCATCGGTTGCTATATAAATACGACATCTGTCTAGCCATGTTAAAATTGCGCAATTAAAACTTTTCACTTATAAGCAAGCGACACAATCATGTTAAGACTCACTGAAGTTAAATTATCGCTACATCATACAGAAGAAGAACTGCCGTCAGCTATCGTCGAAACTCTCGGCATTAAAAGTGATGAATTGCTGAGCTTTTCTATCTTTAAGCGTAGTTATGATGCACGGAAAAAATCAAATATCCTGCTGATCTATCACTTGGATGTGACGCTATCAGATGAGAATGAAAAGGCCGTATTGGAAAAGTTTGCCAAGCAATCTTTCGTCAACGTGACACCTGACATGTCATACAAGTTTGTTGCACAAGCGCCCGCTGATTTTCCTGCAGAGAACCAAGATCGTCCGATTATTATTGGTTTTGGACCTTGCGGTATCTTAGCCGCCTTAGTATTA
>JBLIKM010000120.1:0-5795 GCA_047636295.1 Methylophagaceae bacterium | reverse complement strand
ATCACCCACTTCAGCATTGTTTTCAGGTTTAGAAAGTGAAACTGAAATGGCCTTAGGTCAAAATTTACGCTTCTTTGGTGATGGTTTCCAAATATCAAAAATGATTGATGGCAAGCGTTATTGGCGTATACCCGTTATGGATGGCGAATTCTTAACGCAAGAAAAAACAGGCGTTCAAGCATCGGTCGGTGGTGGTAATTTCTTAGTGTTAGCTGAATCCCAAGCACAAGCCTTAACGGCCTGTGAAGCCGCTATTGAAGAAATGAGAAAAATTCCTAATGTCATTATGCCGTTCCCGGGTGGTGTAGTTCGTTCTGGTTCAAAAGTGGGTTCAAAATACAAAGCATTAATGGCCTCAAGTAACGATGCCTACTGCCCGACACTGAAAGGTCAAACCAAAAGTGATTTATCATCAGACATTGAATCAGTAATGGAAATCGTTATTGATGGTTTAACCAAAGAAGATATCGATAAAGCAATGCGAGTGGGTATTCAAGCAGTATGTGACTTAGGTGCTGAAAATGGTATTCGCCGTATTAGTGCCGGTAATTATGGTGGTAAATTAGGCCCATTCCATTTCCATTTACAGGAGATTATGGCATGAGTACATTAACATTCGCCCTTAAAACACCGCCTTCACAACGTATTGATTGTTCACCGTTAACACCCGATATGCTTGTGGATAAATCTATTACTGACATTGCAGCAATTGAGTTAGTTACCGGTAATCGTACTGCCCGAGTTGATAGCTTGTTTGATATTACAGGTGATGACAGCGTAGATATTACATTTACTAACAGTAGCGACAAACTTGATTTTGTCGGTCGTCATATGACCTCGGGTAATATTACCGTTACAGGTAACGTCGGTGCTTATCTTGGTTTGTTTTTAGAGGGCGGCCAGATTGAAGTCACCGGTAATACGGGGATTTATACCGCATGTGAAATGAAATCAGGGCAGATTAAAATCAATGGCAATGCCGGCGAATTTGTTGGTGGTGCTCGTCCAGGTTATAAAAATGGTATGACAGGTGGAACGGTTATTATTAAAGGTGATACCGGTGCTCGTACTGGTGATCACATGCGTCGAGGGAATATATTGATTGAAGGTAACGCCGGTGATTATTGTGCTGCAAGAATGATCTCGGGCACAATTGCTGTATTAGGCAATGTAGGTACACATCTCGGTTGTGGTATGAAACGGGGTACGGTTTTATTAAACCAAGCACCGATGCAAGGCATTCCTGCCAACTTTAATGATTGTGGCCCCCATACGTTGGCCTTTTTACCCTTATTGTTTAACTCATTTGCTAAATTAGATAGCCAATTTGCTAAAATTAAATCTTTCTCACGTGTACAGCGTTATGCAGGCGACCTAGGTGGTATTGGTATGGGTGAGATTTTAGTTAAGATTTAAAACTGTAGGTTGGACTTTAGTCCAACATGTCAGCTTAAAACCTGACCTGCAAACTAAAAATCGGTATTTGGTAGTGCTGCTGAATCTGAAAGTGTACAAGGTGAGGTGCAAAAGAAGCTTGTTATCATCACTAATGATGTCATGGTCGTTCACCTTAATTGGACCGGCCATCTTGCTGCCATGACCTCGGAAGAAATTGAAGAAATCATTCAAATTTCTGCCAATATTCCTAAAGGTCAATATTTGATTGGCTTTGATCCCTTAGATGGATCATCAAATATAGTTATTAACTTATCTGTAGGCACAATATGTCCAATCAACGTTTCTGGGAAGCACCGATACAGCGTTATATAGATTTATGTATTCAAGGCAACGATGGCTGTCATGAAAATAATTTCAATATGCGCTGGGTGGCATCAATGGTTGCGGAAGTTTATCGTGCACTTACGCGTGGCGGTATTTTTTATCTATCTACTGGATACTAAAACTACGACCCAAGGCGCTAAGTTACGTTTGATGTATAAAGCAAATCCAATGAGTTTTATCGTCGAACAAGCAGGTGGCGTTAGCTCAACAGCTTATGAGCGGATTATGAAAATTCAACCTAAAGGTGTGCATCATCGAGTACCTGTAATTTTAGGCTCAAAGAATGAAGTTGAACGACTTATTTCTTATCATAAAACTGCATAAGAATCCGCGATATTTAAAGTAAGTTTTTATCTGTCAGTTGAAACGTCTAGCTACGCTTATAGACATACAAGCGCAGCTAGACGGTTTTCATCGTTAGATAATAATTAGCCGCGGCGACCTTTGTTACCACCGGCTTTATGGCCTTGTGCATTTTCACCAGAACGTTGTCCATCACGATGACCAACATGAGGCCTCTTAGGTTTTTTGTCTTTCGCTGGGCGAGAATTTAAACGTGTTTCATACAGTTTATTGACGGGTTCAAAACCTGCAACCTCTTTACGTTCAAGTAGTTCACCTATTACACGTTCGATATCAGATAATTGTTTGAGTTCATCTGCGCTGACCAATGATACGGCTTGACCTGTTGCGCTAGCTCGACCGGTACGGCCAATACGATGTACATAATCTTCAGGTACATCAGGTAAGTCGAAATTGACCACGTGTGGTAGTTGATCAATATCAATACCACGTGCGGCAATGTCAGTAGCCACTAAGACTTGAACCTTACTTGATTTAAAATCCGCGAGTGCTTTAGTGCGAGCATTTTGACTCTTATTACCATGAATGGCAGCAGATTTTAGACCTGCAGCATCGAGTAATTTGGTTATTTTGTTAGCACCGTGTTTGGTTCGTGAGAACACTAAGACTTGGTGCCAATTATTTTCAGTAATTAAATGAATCAATAAGGCTGTTTTTTTCGATTTATCGACGGGATGAATGCACTGTTCGACTGATTTAACCGTGGTGTTAGCAGGGCTGACCGAAATCTCAACGGGATTATTGACTAAGCCTTTTGCAAAGCTACGAATGGGCGTTGAAAACGTTGCTGAAAACATCAAGTTTTGTCGTGTTTTAGGCAAAACAGCCAATATTTTTCTAATATCCTTAATAAAACCCATATCCAACATACGATCGGCTTCATCTAATACCAGTATTTCTAGTTGATTAAACCGCACGGCATTTTGTTGGTATAAATCGAGTAAGCGACCCGGTGTCGCAACTAAAATATCAACACCTTTACGCAGCTTCATCATTTGTGGATTAATTTTTACACCACCAAAGACAATCGCTGAACGAAGCGGTAAGTTTTTACCATACATGGCAACACTTTCACCCACTTGCGCGGCTAATTCACGAGTAGGCGTTAAAATCAAACAACGAACTTGATTGGCTTTTGCCTGTTGGCCTTTTGATAATAACTCTAGGATCGGCAAGGTAAAACCTGCTGTTTTTCCGGTGCCGGTTTGGGCGGCTGCCATAACATCTTTACCTTCCAGTACGGCAGGAATTGCTTGTAGTTGGATAGCGGATGGTGTCTCATAGCCTTTTTCTGCTACTGCTTTAAGTATTTGGGCAGATAGGCCCAGTGAGGCAAAGCTCATATATTGTATATCTCTTAATTGCTGACTTGTTAGTCAACTTTTTAATGGTGTCCCATTTGATCAAATTATCATAATAGAACGTGGGATGTGGCTTATGGTTAAATTAACCACGCAATGTATTTCGTCGTAGTTTTAATGGCGAATACAGCTATTTGTGAGGTTAGGCTTTCTTTAAGAATTTAGTTAGCAACACAATGCGTGAGCCATTCACACGGCCTTCGATGTGTTCAGGCTTATCGGTCAATGAAATGCCTTTAACTAAGGTGCCGCGTTTAGCAGTGAAGCCTGCACCTTTAACATCAAGATCTTTAATGAGTGTCACGCTGTCACCCGCAGTCAAAATGGCACCGTTACTATCAACTGAGCTACTTTCAGCATTGGCTTCAGCGACTTCTGTGGCGGCGGCCCATGTTTGCGTTTCTTCATCTAAATACAGCATATCAAGTAGATCTTGCGCCCACATTTCAGTATTTAAGGATTTCAGTTGACGCCATGCCATCACTTGAACGGCAGGGACGGCCGTCCACATACTGTCATTTAGACAACGCCAGTGATTAGGATTGATGTTTTCTGGGTTTTCAATTTGATCAAGGCAGGTCTGACAAACAAAAATGCACTGATCGGCGTTAGCATCAGTAACAGGCGGCACTTCGTACACTGATAAATTTGTTTCAGAGTTGCATAATTCACATTTTGAGTTGCTGCGCGCTAACAATGTTTGTTTAGTATTCATTATAAAACCTTAGTTGGATGAGGCTTCTTTCATATTTGAAAATAATGCCTTATTTATTTGCGTGGTATTATCTCATACTGAGGAGGGGTATTGCGCCATAAAAGGCTTATAGCATTGGCGTTTATGCAAGCTTGTGAGCTAAGTGCTATTATTTGCCTATAAGATGAGCTGGAAAAATAGGAGATAAATATGAAAAATATTAAAGTGATAATTGGGATACACATTGTTTTTCTGGCGCTAATTATTGCTACGTTTTTGCCTGCATTAAAGAGTGGTGATGAAGGTTATAATGCAAAAACAGTGGCGGAAGTACCTGCTCAACAAGTAGATGTAACGACAGAAGCAATGACTTCAGAAAATGTTGCTATTAAAGAGGTGGTCGAGCCTACAGCGTTTGATATGACCGCGATAGCAGTGACAGAACAACAGCCACCCTCAGTGATAATAATGGAAGACGTTGTCGTTGCTGAAAAATTAGTGACAAATGAGTCTGTTTCAACGGCAGAATATGCAATCGCAGCACAGGAAATGGAGGCGACTGAACAGCAGCAGCCAATAATCACGCCTACGAAAGCTTAATCAGCAACAACTGAACCAACAACACCGCCTGTAGTGGCTGAACTTTATAGTGTTGTCGATGGCAATAAGCTGGATGCAAGCAGTTATGCTGGCTTTAAATTATTCCGTAACTGGTGTGCGCATTGTCATGGTACTTATGGTCAAGGTATGGTGGGGCCCGATCTTACTGAAAGTTTAAAATTCATTTCAAAAGAACAATTTTATGATGTGGTTGAAAATGGTAAGTCAGGCAGAATTGGTAGCATGCCGTCGTCGAATGCTAATGTGCAGGTTATGGAAAATATGGATCAACTCTATGCGTATTTAAAAGCACGTTCCGATGGCGCTATCGGTGTAATAAAGCCTAAAAAACAATGAAAGCGTTTAAATAAATAATTAATAAATAATGGTCTCTTACATGAGGTCATTTTTTCACAGCAACTAAAAGTAATAAAATCATGACTGAAAAAACATTCATCAAAGGTAAAGATAGCGACTTAGAAACAAGTATTGCCACCATGCAGGCCAAACTAAAATCCTTTGGCTTTGATATTGAAGAAGCATCATGGCTTAATCCCGTAAGCAATGTTTATTCGGTGCATATCCGTGATAAAAGCTGCCCTATCATGTTTACTAATGGCAAAGGTAGTACTAAAAAAGCATGTCTAGCCAGTGCATTAGGTGAATATTTTGAGCGATTAAGTTGTAATTACTTCTTTGCCGATTTTTACTTGGGCGAACAGCACTGTAATAGTGACTTTGTACACTACCCGAATGAACAATGGTTTGATTCGATGGGTGATGAAATGCCTGAAGGATTGATGGATGAATCGCTATGGGCACATTTTGATCCGACTCGTGAATTAACACCTGCAATGTTAGTTGATACTAATTCTGGTACGGGTGAGCGCGGTATCTGTGCGGCACCGTATTTACGCTTACGTGATGGTCAATCTACCTATATTCCGATCAATGTCATTGGCAATATCTTTGTTAGTAACGGCATGTCTGCCGGC
>JBLIKM010000119.1:0-5892 GCA_047636295.1 Methylophagaceae bacterium | reverse complement strand
CGCGATACCCACTCGTTGCTGTTCACCACCTGATAAAGCGATCGGTAAGTTACGTTCTTTATTAAGCAGACCGACTTTGTCCAAAGCCGCGCGGACACGCCGACCAATTTCACGATGATTTTCACCGGCAATAACTAAAGGTAAAGCGACATTATCAAACACAGTACGATCATGTAATAAATTATGGTCTTGGAACACTAGTCCTATTTGACGCCGATAATAAGGAATTTTACCTTGTGGTAATCGGGTAAGGTTTTGACCATTTACTAAAACTTGGCCATGAGAAGCACGTTCAATTAAAGCAATAAGTTTAAGTAAGGTGCTTTTACCCGCGCCAGAGTGACCTGTTAAAAACGCCATTTCGCCTTTTAACAGCTCAAAACTTAGCCCTGACAAGGCTTCATATTGATTGGTATAACGTTTATAAACATCGGTAAATTTAATCATTATGCGTCTTCACGACCTAACAAAGCATCGACAAATTCTTCTGACTCGAAGGATCGAAGATCATCAATCGTTTCGCCGACGCCGATGTAACGAATAGGTAGTCCTGTTTTCTTAGCAATCGCAAAGATAATGCCGCCTTTAGCGGTCCCATCTAATTTGGTTAATGTTAGTCCGGTCACCCCGACGGCCTCATTAAACTGAACGGCTTGTGATAATGCATTTTGACCGGTTCCCGCATCAAGCACCAACATGACTTCATGCGGTGCAGCGGCATCTAATTTACCCATAACTCGTTTTACTTTTTTCAATTCTTCCATCAAGTTAGATTGGGTGTGTAATCGACCTGCAGTGTCGGCAATCAAGATATCAACCTTACGTGCTTTAGCGGCTTGTAAGGCATCAAAGATGACCGAAGCAGAATCTGCGCCACTATGCTGAGAAATTACCGCAATCTTATTACGATCGCCCCATACCTGAAGTTGTTCTACCGCAGCGGCACGAAACGTATCTCCCGCTGCAAGCATGACCGATTTCCCTTGTTGCTGGAATTGTTTGGCTAATTTACCAATGGTCGTTGTTTTACCCACACCGTTAATTCCGACCATTAAGATAACAAAGGGTCCTTCTTGTTCGGGAATAACTAAAGGTTGGCAACTCGGCTGTAAAATGGCCACCATATCATCACGCAATGCCGTAAATAAGGAATCGGCGTCACTTAATTGTTTGCGTGCCACACGCTGTGTCAGGTCTCGAATAATAGTTTGGGTAGCATCAACACCAAGATCTGCTGTCAGCAACTGAGTTTCTAGCTCTTCCAGTAAATCATCATCAATCGCTTTTTTACCGAGGACAAGCGCTGCAAAGCCTTCCGTTAATTGATTACTGGTGCGCGTCAAACGCTGTTTTAAACGACCAAATAAACTGACTTTTTGATCCGCTGGTTCAGTTTCAGTGTGGCCCGATGTATCATGCTGGTTTAGTTCAACCGGCTGTTGATGCTCAACAAGCTGTTGAACAGATTCTTCTTCAACGATTTTTGGTTTTTTTCTTAGGAAACTAAACATAATTTTTGCTTGTCTTTAAACTTCAATCATTAATTTTATCATGTCATGGAATTATAAATGCAGATGCTTAAAAAAATTAAACTAAGCTGTTGGTTACTGGTCACTATCCCGGTTATTACAATGGCAAATGTCACCGAATATCAACTTGATAACGGTTTGAAACTCATCGTTAAAGAAGATCATCGTGCCCCTGTTGTCGTTACCCAAGTTTGGTACAAAGTAGGCTCAAGTTACGAACAAAATGGCACTACTGGTATTTCACACCAGTTAGAACATATGATGTTTAAGGGTACAGAAAATCTTGGCCCTAATGAATTCTCGCAAATCATTGCAGCCAATGGCGGCAGCGAAAATGCATTTACAGGTCGTGATTACACCGCTTATTTTCAAACCTTGGAAAAAGACCGCTTAGAAGTCAGCTTTCGTTTAGAAGCAGAACGAATGCGCAAATTAGTGATTGATAGCGATGAGTTATTAAAAGAACGTGAAGTCGTAGCTGAAGAGCGTCGTATGCGTACCGACGATAATCCTCAAGCTTTAGTCCGCGAAGCCTTTAATGCCGCCGCCTTTGTCAACAGTCCCTATCATCACCCCGTTATTGGTTGGATGAGTGATATCAATCACTACCAAGCGGATGATCTACGTAAGTGGTATCAAAAATGGTATGCACCCAATAATGCAACCGTGGTGATTGTTGGCGACGTTGAACCTGAAGCTGTTTTTGCCTTAGCCAAGCAATATTTTGGTCCACTTAAGCCAGAAACAACCGCCATTTTAAAGCCTCAAATTGAGATTGAACAACTTGGCAAACGCACGGTTGAAGTTAGGGCACCTGCAGAACTGCCTTATATGATGATGGGGTGGAAAGTGCCGGTTGTTACGACGATAGATCAAGATTCAAGCTGGGAACCGTATGCATTAGAAATGCTAGCGGGAATTTTAGATGGTGGCGATAGTGCACGTTTTTCTCGTAACCTAGTCCGTGGTGATCAGATGGCTGCTAATGTAGGTGCAGGTTATAACTTATTTTCGCGTCTAGCCGATGTATTCATCGTGGCGGGAACACCCGTAAAAGGCAAAACAATTGCAGATTTACAATTAGCAGTTATGAAGCAAGTCACTCTGTTACAAACAGAACTCGTCAGTGAACAAGAGCTTAAACGAATCAAGGCGCAAGTAGTTGCCAATGCCGTCTATGAACGTGACTCTGTGTTTTATCAAGCAATGCAAATTGGCATGCTGGAAACAATTGGACTTGATTGGCGCTTAAGCGATGCCTATGTCGAAAATGTGCAGGCGGTAACGGCTGAGCAAGTTCAGGCCGTAGCCAAAAAATATTTTATTAATCAAGGACTCACTGTGGCAGAACTAATCCCCATACCTTTAGATGGTAAAAAACATATAATGCCAGCAGGAGCGCGTCATGGTTACTAAAACGTTCGCTTTAATACTCAGCTTATTTATAGCACTATCGGTACAGGCCAGTCCTAAAATTGAACACTGGCAAACGTCAAATGGAGCGCGCGTCTATTTTGTCGCAGCACCTGAATTGGCCATGGTCGATATCGAGGTTGTTTTTGATGCTGGCTCAGCGCGAGACGATGATCTGTCGGGTACCGCATTTTTAACCAATGCAATGTTAAGTGAAGGTGCCGCAGGTTTAAATACGAATCAAATTGCTGCAGAATTTGAGAATGTAGGTGCACACTTTAGTACTTCTTCAGAGCGAGATATGGCAGTATTGACAATGCGTAGCCTGACGGCTGATTTCGCGCTTAAGCCTGCTTTGGCAGCATTTCGCAGCGTATTAACTCAGCCTGATTTTCCAGCTACATCATTTGAACGTCTGCAAAAACAAATGCTCATTGGTTTACAAGCTGAAAAGCAATCACCAGCAGCGACTGCATCGCGTGCTTTTTATACTAATTTGTATGGCAAACACCCTTATGCCGCAATGCCGTCAGGCGATGAATCCTCGGTTAACAAGTTAAATATTGCGGCATTAAAAGCATTTTACAAGCAGTATTATGTGGCCAACAATGCCACTGTAGTGCTTGTCGGTGCAATCAATATACAACAAGCCAAGGCGATAGCTAAACAATTGTTAGCAGACTTACCTGCAGGCAAAGTAGCGGCACCATTAGCTCACGTGGCAGCGCTCACCAGTGCAAAAAAAATCACTATTGAGCATCCCTCATCACAAACACATATTGTGATGGGACAACCCGGTATCAGTCGTCACGATGCTGATTATTTTGCCTTGTATGTCGGCAATCATATTCTGGGTGGAAGTGGCTTAGTGTCTCAATTGAGTAATGAAATTCGCGAAAAACGCGGCCTGTCCTACAGTGTTTATAGTTATTTCAGACCGATGCGTGAATTAGGGCCTTATCAATTTGGTTTGCAAACTCGAAATGATCAAGCCCAAGAAGCCTTAGATGTTATGCAGAAAACGCTCAATGACTTTATCAATAAAGGGCCAACAGAAGCCGAATTAACCGCTGCTAAACAAAATATTACGGGGGGCTTTGCCTTGCGAGTTGATAGCAATAGTAAAATTGCCAATTACACCGCGATGATTGGTTTTTACGGTTTACCATTGGATTATTTAGATACATTTAATGCCAAGGTTAATGCGATAAGTATCAAGCAGATTAAAGATGCCTATTCTCAACGGGTACATCCCGGCAAAATGGTCACGATTTTAGTCGGTGGCCAAGCTGAATAAACATCAATACGCAGGTCAATTACGTATTATCGGCGGCAAGTGGCGTGGCCGGAAGTTAAACTTTCCAGATGTTGAAGGTTTAAGACCGACACCCGATAGAGTGCGTGAAACTCTCTTTAATTGGTTGCAAGATAAAATTGGTAATGCTCGCTGTCTGGATTTATTTGCAGGCAGTGGCGCATTTGGCTTTGAAGCGGCTTCTCGCGGCGCTGAAAGTGTTACTATGGTGGAAAGCGACCCAGTAGCTAGCAAACAACTACAAAGCCACTGTCAGTTATTGACAGCGGCTAACTGTAATGTTGAATCTAAAACCGCACAGCAATTTCTAATAAGCAGTTTGCAACAGTTCGATATTGTCTTTATTGATCCCCCCTATAAATCCAATTTATGGTCAGAGATCGCTGCACAATTAATGACTCATGCAGTTTTAGCAGACAATGCTTATATTTATTTAGAATGTCCAACTAAAGATGAGCTACCCATTCTTCCTGCACAATGGCACATAATAAAAGATAAAAAAGCAGGTGGTGTACGCTATTGTCTGTTCACCCATAATTTAGGAGACACAGTGTGATAACAACGGCAATTTATCCGGGTACATTTGACCCTATAACCAATGGTCATATTGATTTGGTTATACGCGCCAGTAAATTGTTTAACAAAGTTATTGTTGCTGTCGCTATTAATCCGGGCAAAAAACCCGCTTTTAATTTGGCTGAACGTGTAGATTTAGCGAAACAAACCTTGGCCGGGCTCGATAATGTTGAAGTGTGTGGTTTTGAAGGGCTACTTATCGACGTAGCAAATCAAAAGCGAGCAAAAGTGATACTTCGCGGTTTACGCGCAGTATCTGATTTTGAACATGAATTTCAACTTGCAGGTATGAATCGGCGAATGCGTCCGGAAATTGAAACATTATTTTTAACACCTGCTGAGCAATATACTTATATTTCATCAAGCTTAGTGCGTGAAATTGCAGCATTAGGTGGTGATGTGTCAGAATTTGTCGCGCCATGTGTAATGACTGCATTAAAAGCTAAATTAGTCTAAGTTGCCGATAAACGCTAAAATAATGCAATAACAAATTGAGTTGGAGTTTTAAATGTCCTTATTTATAACAGACGAATGTATCAACTGTGATGTCTGTGAGCCTGAATGTCCGAATGACGCTATTAGCCAAGGTGAGGAAATCTATGAAATAGATCCCGCGCTTTGTACTGAATGTGTTGGCCATTTTGATACGCCACAATGCGTAGAAGTCTGTCCTGTTGATTGTATTCCTAAAGATCCAGAGCATGAAGAAACCCAAGATCAGCTATTAGGAAAATATAATATATTAATGGCTGCAGGCAAATAATCAACCCTTAATTCAATTATCGCCCCCTACACACTTCCACAGAATCACTTATCGATGCTGTTTTTTAAGGGATGCTTGGCGCTGATTTGAACGCAGCTGCTGTTTTGCCGCACGATGTTCAGCAATAGTAAAGGCCGTATCAGCACCTATATGTGCTTCGCCACGTTCTGCGGCCAGTATCATTTGTTTTTCACGTTCTTGAAATCGCGCTTTTTGTTCTGGCGTTGATTTATCAAAACAATGTGAGCAACTAATGCCATGTTGATAATGGACACTTAGTTTATCTTGTTCAGTAA
>JBLIKM010000118.1:0-5964 GCA_047636295.1 Methylophagaceae bacterium | reverse complement strand
ATTTAGTTAAACAAACCTTATTAATGTTGATAATTGGCGCACCGTTAATTTGGGGCGCATTAATATTAATGGAAAGTACCGGCGACTATTGGTGGCTCTATTTATGGGCGGCATGGATTGGCTTTGGCATCCTAATGATGTGGGCATATCCTGCTTTTATTGCCCCTTTGTTTAATAAATTTACTCCATTAGAAGATGCTAGTTTACAAGCACGTGTTGAGGCATTGCTAGCACGCTGTGGTTTTAAAAGCCAAGGTATTTATGTAATGGATGGCTCACGTCGGAGTGGTCATGGCAATGCGTATTTCACAGGTTTAGGTAACAATAAACGAATCGTATTTTTTGATACCTTGTTAAAAACCTTAAGTGAAGATCAGATTGAAGCGGTATTAGCTCATGAATTAGGCCATTTCCGTCGTAAACATGTGCTCAAAAATATGGGTGTGATGGCGATATTAAGTTTGGTTGGTCTGGCTCTTCTAGGCTGGGCTTCAGCCGAATCATGGTTTTACACTGGCCTAGGTGTAGACATGCAATCAAATGCGATGGCGTTAATTTTGTTCATGATGGTTATTCCAGTATTTAGTTTCTTTTTACATCCAATGATGACTGGCCTATCACGTAAATATGAATACGAAGCTGATGCTTATGCCGCATCAGTATCAAGTGCCGATGATCTTATCGCCGCCTTGGTTGCCTTGTATCAAGAAAATGCTAGCACCTTAACGCCAGATCCCTTAGTGTCAGCCATTTATGACTCACATCCACCGGCAAGTCTGCGTATTGCCAATTTACAAGCGAGTAAAGCATGAGCAAAGTGGCATTTCTTACTATAGGTCTTCTTGTATTGTCACCGATGGTGATGGCCCAAGGTCAAGCTTTGCATGACGCAGCGTGTATACAATGTCATGCCTCATTAACCGGTGGTAAGCCAACCAGTATGTATACTCGGGCTGATCGAAAGGTGACAACGCTGGTAAGCCTGCAACAGCAAGTAAAAGGTTGTGTTATCGCCGCGGATGCTAATTGGTCGGATGATGAACGTGCATCGGTGGTCAAATATTTGAGTACGGCGTTTTATGGCTTTTGAATAAAGTCATAAAGCGAACTCAAGCAGATCTTATTGCAGCATTTATATAATAGTAACTTGGTTTCGACCGTTATTTTTTGATTGATATAAGGCCTGGTCAGCACGATCAATGATACTTGATGGTGAGTCTTCCGTTTTTAACATACTGATACCTGCTGAAACGGTGACCTGATTGATATACTCTTCTTGGCCTTTCTTTTTTAAGCGACTATCAGCAAGCGCAATGCTAATTTTCTCAGTTATTGAAGTCGCTTCTTCAAGCGATATATTCATCAAAATCATCGCCATTTCTTCGCCACCGTAACGTGCAACAAGATGATCTTCGCCGGCATGTTTTTTCAGTAAACCTGAAAAATACTGCAAAATCTTATCGCCTAATACATGACCATAGGTATCATTAATTTTCTTGAAATGGTCGAGGTCAAATAACGCTAATGCAATATCTGTATTTGGCTGCTCGCAGATAGCATTTAATTCGTCGTTAAACGCGCCACGATTCAATAATCCTGTCAGACCATCAGTGCGAGAGGTTTCTTTAATTTCAGATAACTCTTCCTTAAGCTTGGCTATTTCCTGAGAGGATTTTTCTAAATCTTGTTTAAGTTCGCTACTTGCCTTAGTGAGCATTTGTGTAGAAGCAAGGATGTCACTCACTAAATTGTGGAGTTCGTTAATGTCACGACAATTATTTAATAAACTTTTGGTATTATTCAATTCACTAATAGAGTGAGCGGCGTCAGCCTCAGTTTTGTTAAGAGTGCCTAAGGTATTATCAACGACCAGCTTCAAACCATTGTTAGTTGATTCAAGACGCTCAGGCATGCCCATTAGTACATGTTTTTCAAACAAGTGTTGGGCAAACTCAGTTGAAATAGGTAAATTTTGGATAAGTCGATTATTAATTTCTTCAACTAAAGTGTGGTTATCACCCGACACATATTCATACCAAACAGCATAATTAGCGGGATTAACCGGGATTTTATGTTTGCTAATTAGCGGTATTACTTGCCTCATGTTTTCTGATGCCTTTTGAATAGGATCATTGTAAACAGGAGGATATGAAGATTGATTAGACATTAAAGCTCTCTCTCAAATAGCGACATCATTTATTTTTATATTAAGTTATCCGTATCTCTGGGTAATAAAATACGCTTAGAATTCCATTATGTAAATATTTTTTTGTTATATTTAAGTAAGATAGCGCTTAAAGCTTGGAAATGGATTAGGTTTAATCCGATATTGTTAATCAAGTTTTGACAGGTAAATAAAATAACTGAAGTTACAGTACTATCTTGGCACAAACTCTGCATCAGTCTAAACAACCTGGCTATTTGGAGAACGATCATGACATTTTTGATACGATTTTTGGTACTAAGCAGTCTAATATTAATGACAGCCTGCACGACAACAGCAGTAAAACGCGATCCTGCTTATGCGGCTGTTAGACCAGTGGCGTTGCCGGAACAGCAGAAAACAGATGGTGCTATTTTTGATGTTGGGACTAATGTTTCTTACTATGAAGATTATCGCGCTCGGCGTGTTGGCGATATTTTGACGGTTAAATTAGAAGAAAAAACAACCGCCGAAAAAACATCAGCTACGACAGTTAGCAAATCAAATAGTAGCAGTGTGACCACTCCTACGATTTTAGGTTCAGGCGTGCAATTTAATGCACCAGGAATATTGCCTTTAGCGAGTAATCAAAATAATGATTTATCGTTTAGCTTGGAATCGAATCATGAGTTTGATGGCGCAGGCGATAGTGATTTAGAGAATAAATTGAGTGGTGATATCAGTGTGTCAGTGGTCGAAGTTTTGCCGAATGGCAATATGGTTATTCGTGGCGAGAAGGTAATGACCATTAACCAAGGTAATGAGTATCTGCGAATTGCGGGAATGATTAGTCCGCGTGATATTGATGCCACTAATTCGATTTCATCGAAACGAATTGCCGATGTTCAAATGTCATATGTCGGTGATGGTCCCACCAATGATGCCAATGTTATGGGCTGGTTGGGACGATTTTTCATCAGTGCATTGATGCCGTTTTAAGGGGAATAGAATGAATATTAGAACAGTATTAATAACACTGGCCATGCTGACCGTTTCGCAGTTAGCTTTAGCAGAACGGATTAAAGATCTTGCTTCAATTGCCGGCGTGCGTTCTAACCAATTAGTGGGTTACGGTTTGGTTGTGGGCTTAAATGGCACGGGTGATAAAACCAAGTTCACGGGTCAAAGCTTACGAAGCATGTTGCGCGAAATGGGTGTGAATTTACCGCCTGGCACCGATCCCAAAAGTAAAAATGTTGCTGCCGTAACGGTTCACACTGATTTAGCTGCTTTTGTTAAACCAGGTCAAACGATAGATGTCACTGTATCATCCTTGGGTGATGCCAAAAGTCTGCGTGGTGGTAGTTTGATTATGACCCCGCTAAAAGGAGCCGATGGTCAGATTTATGCGGTGGCGCAAGGTAATCTAGTGGTGGGTGGCTTTGGTGCTGAAGCCGGCGATGGCTCACGAATAACGGTTAATATTCCGAGTGTCGGCCGTATACCTAATGGTGCAACGGTAGAGCGTACCGTAGGTAATTCATTCAATGTAGGTGATAGTATTATTTTGAATTTGCACCGGCCTGACTTTACCACAGCAAGTCGCTTAGCAGATTCAATCAATCACACCTTAGGCAAAGGGACGGCACGTTCAATGGATGCTTCCTCTATCAATGTAAATGCACCGCGTGATCCTAGCCAACGCGTGCCATTTTTATCGCTGATTGAAAATCTAGAACTTAATCCAGGTGAAGCTGCTGCAAAAATTGTGGTGAACTCACGTACGGGCACAATTGTTATTGGGCAACATGTACGTGTGAGCCCAGCGGCAGTCACTCACGGTAATTTGTCGGTCACAATTTCAGCCAATACTGAGGTAAGCCAGCCTAATGCTTTCTCAAATGGTGAAACAGTCATTACACCTAATTTTGATATAGCGGTAACAGAAGAAGACAGTCGAATGTTTCTTTTTAATTCAGGCGTATCGCTTGAAGATATCGTCAAGGCGGTCAATCAAGTCGGTGCTGCACCGGGTGATTTGGTCGCTATTTTAGAGGCATTAAAACAAGCTGGCGCCTTACGTGCCGAGTTGGTTGTTATTTAATCATGTTATTGGATTATTTATCCACGCTTCGTTGGACTGAAGTCCAAGCTACGATGGCGCTGACTGTAGGTCGAGTTTTAACTCGACAAAAGGCGAAGTTAATCATATGAAGCCAGTTCAACATACCTCGGTCGATTTTAATGGTCTTGCAGAGCTTCGTCACTCTGCAACGGTTGATCAAAACGATCAAGAAACCCTAAAGCAAGTTGCGGGTCAATTTGAGGCTTTATTTACCGGCATGATGTTGAAAAGTATGCGCCAAGCCAGTTTGGGGGAAGGCATTTTTGATAGCTCCCAAAGTGATATGTATCGTGATATGTCTGATCAGCAACTCGCGATGGATTTATCAAAAAAAGGTGGGCTTGGTTTACAAGATGCCATTATTCGTCAATTAGGGGGCCAACTTGAGTCTAAAATAAACGGCAATGGTGAAACTCAAGCTTATGGTATGGATACTGTACCCGTTAGACCGGCACTACAATTTATTGATAATCCTGCTTTATTCCAGCAAATAATGCAGGCTAAACCTACTGCTGAAACTCAAACGACTGAAATGACAACGTCGGCAAGGCAGAGAAACTTTACGTTTGATTCACCAGAAAGTTTTGTACAGCAATTATTACCAATGGCAAAACAAGCAGCCCAAAGAATTGGCGTTACCCCTGAAGTTATATTATCTCAAGCAGCATTAGAAACAGGTTGGGGACAACACATTATTGATAAGGCAGATGGTAAATCAAGCCATAACTTATTTAATATAAAAGCTGATAGTAGATGGCAGGGTGAGCACGCTACAACTAGAACGGTGGAATATCGTGATGGTGTGGCTATCAAAGAACAGGCGCAGTTTAGATCATATGATAATTATCAAGATAGCTTTAACGACTATGTTGATTTTTTACAAACGCAACCACGCTATCAAAATGCTTTAAAACAAACTCATGATCCTGAACAATTTATTGATGGCTTGCATAAAGCAGGCTATGCAACCGATCCTGACTATGCCGATAAAATTAAACAAATTATGAACAGTTCGACATTGGCACAAATCTCGCAACAGCTTGAGCATTCATGATTTTCGTCGATAAATTGACGGATAGAGGGCTTTAAAATGAGCATGTTAAATATTGGTACATCGGCGCTTCTGACGACTCAAGCCTCGTTATCAACCACAAGTCACAATATTAGTAACGTTAATACCGATGGTTATAATCGCCAGCGTGTTACGCAAGGCACGCAAGTCCCTAAATTTGAAGGTGGCTACTATATTGGCTCTGGTGCTACTATAAGTAGTGTTGAACGTATATTCGACTCGTTCTTATCCGATCAAGTACGCATCTTTACCTCACAAGAAAAGTCATTTGATACCTTTGCTACCTTTGCTCGCCAAGTTGATGACTTGCTCGGCGCCCCGGAGTTATCATTGAGTTCTGGCTTACAAGGCTTTTTTGATTCTGTACAAGATGTTGCAGATGATCCGACTTCTATTCCTGCTCGCCAAGTAATGCTTACGGAAGCTGATACCTTAGCTAAGCGTTTTAATACCCTTGATACCCAGCTCAGCGCATTTAACCAACAAGTGAATCTTGGTCTTGATAATGCCGTAAAAGATGTCAATATTCTTTCTAAAGGTATTGCTGATCTTAATCAAGCGATTACTGAAGCATCTGGTGGTTCTGGTGTACCGCCTAATGATTTAATGGATCAACGCGATCAA
>JBLIKM010000117.1:0-5974 GCA_047636295.1 Methylophagaceae bacterium | reverse complement strand
CAGGGGTTGATTTTATTTATGACGATCTGCCAATGTTGGCAAATTATGATGCCCAAAAAATTGTGCCTCATGCATGGAAAGCAGGTCCGCAAACTGAAATATTAAAACAACAGTTAGTGAAAATGAAAAAAGGCGGCACCGTGATTATGACGGTTCCACCCACCCCTTTTCGTTGCCCACCTGGTCCCTATGAACGGGCATGTCAAATTGCACTTTATTTAAAAAATCATAACCCGGGTGGTAAATTAATCATTCTAGATGCTAATGGCGATGTGGCATCTAAAAAAGCTTTATTTAAAGGCGCATGGCAACAATACTATGCCGGTTTGATTGACTATGTCCCTAGCAGCAGCATTGAAAGTGTTGATATAGCTAAGTTGAATATTGATACTGAATTTAATCAATTTTCTGCCGATGTGTTAAATGTTATTCCGCCACAAAGAGCCGGAAAAGTTGCGGCGATGGCCGGTGTGATCAATATCGACCAACGTTGGTGTGAGGTTGATTTTTTAACCTATGAATCTACAGTTAAAAATAATGTGCATGTTATTGGTGATGCGGTACATGCCGTATTACCCAAATCTGGTCACATTGCCAATGCACAAGCAAAAGTGTGCGCTGCAGCAATTGCATCACTCCTAGCCGACGCAGAGCCTGAACAACAACCCGTATTCAGTAATACTTGTTATAGCTTTATTGATGGCCAGCAAGCGGGTCACGTTGCTGCAGTCTATCGTTATGATAACAAACAGCAAGCGATGATCGCTATGCCAGGTGGAGGCGTATCAGCTCAAGCATCAATACTTGAAGGTAGATACGCAAATGCGTGGGCTAGCAACATCTGGCATGATATCTTGAAGTAGCCGCTTTTGTGTTAAAGGAGCGCCATGATGCCTAATAGACAATACTCTTAGCTTATTAACTCATTGAAAAAAGTGATACTAAAATAGTCAAATATATTGGGTGAAAATAGGCAATCAGCCAAGCTGGATATTTGATAGTAGACTGAGTAATATCGCAATATCTGATATCATGACGCTCATTTTTACGTAATAGTGTTGGTCACTCAATAATGACTTCAAACACTAAGCTAAATAATATTTAATGAATTATACAAGGGGTTGCTATGAGTGAGTTTTTACCTGGGCTAGAAGGCGTTGCAGCTACGCAATCGGCAATATCATTTATCGATGGTGATAAGGGCTTATTGTCTTATCGTGGTTATTCAATTGAAACGCTAGCCAAGCATAGTACATTTGAAGAAACAACCTTATTATTGCTCCAGGGTGAGTTACCTACTACATCTGAGCTAGAGGACTTTACAACGCAACTAAGGAGTCAGTATCGAATTAAGTATCATATTCGAGAAATGATGCGCCATTTTCCCTCTACCGGCCACCCAATGGATATGTTGCAAACGGCCGTATCAAGTCTAGGTATGTTTTATCCTGGCAATGAATGCCTAACAAGTAGTAATTCTTGCCAAGATCTTAATTACGTTCGAAATATGACGGTTAATATTATTGCTTCAATGGCGCCTTTAGTCGCAATGTGGGAGCATATGCGCCAAGGCTACGACCCAATTAATCCACGCGAAGATTTATCCGTTGCTGAAAATTTGCTATATATGTTTTCAGGTAAAGAGCCTGATCCGATGATGGCTAAAATTATGGATGTTTGTTTGATCCTTCACGCAGAACATACCTTAAATGCCTCTACGTTTTCTGCCCTAGTATCCGGTTCGACGCTAGCTACACCCTACAGTGTTATATCGGGTGCTATTGGAACACTGTCAGGACCTTTACATGGTGGCGCTAACTCCCGTGTAGTCGATATGCTCAAGGAAATTGGCAGTGCAGATAAAGCTGAAAAATGGATTGATAATGCCCTTGCTAATAAACAAGTGATTTGGGGTATGGGGCATCGTGAATATAAAGTAAAAGATCCACGTGCCACCATTTTGCATAAACTAGTCGCTGAATTGATTGAGGATCGAGGCAGTAGCTTAGATTCTACGTTTGAGACAGCAATGCGAGTAGAAGAAATTTGTGCAGACAGGCTAGGCCATAAAGGTGTCTATCCAAATGTAGATTTCTATTCTGGAATTTTATACGCAGAAATGGGTATTCCTGCCGATCAATTTACCGCTCTGTTTGCTGTGGCACGTTCTGCTGGTTGGTTAGCACACTGGAGAGAGCAAATATCTGATAACCGTATTTATCGTCCTACCCAAATCTATATTGGTAGTGGTGAGCGAGATTATATTCCCGCTATAGAACGATCTAGAAATTAGGCAATGATAGTTTTGCTGGCTTCACCTTGTTGCTCACGAACCAGTCGGGGAACAAGGTAGCCAGGTAACATCTTTCGAATCTGTGCTATTAATTCAATACCATGCAGTTCTGGTACATCAAAGTGGCTAGCCCCACTGACTTTATCGAGCAAATGTAGGTAATAGGGTATTACAGCCACCTCGCTTAGTCGCTCGCTTAAGTCATATAACGCTTGCGACGAGTCATTAATTCCTTTTAGCAATACCGTCTGATTAAGCAACTGACAGCCTGCTAGGCGTAATTCATATAGTGCCTTGGCAACAAGTGGATCAATTTCATTAGCATGATTGGCATGAATCACCATAATGACTTGCAGCTTGGAACCGGCAATCCATGACAATAAATGCTGATCTACACGTTCCGGCAACACTATGGGCAATCGTGTGTGTATACGCAGCCGTTTAAGGTGAGGTATGTTTCCCAGATCTTGAACGAGACTAGCGAGCTTATTATCCGTTAATGACAGTGGATCGCCGCCACTGAGAATCACTTCATTAATACTAAGATCGTGTGCAATATTTTGTAAAGATTGCTGCCATTGACTGGCAAGCGGGTTGCTATCACCATAGGGGAAATGTCGGCGGAAACAATATCGGCAATGAATCGCGCAAGCGCCAGTGACGAGTAATAACGCTCGGCCTTGATACTTTTGTAATATGCCAGGCGACGTCACGGCTAAATTATCACCTACTGGATCGGCAACAAAATTAGCGACATCAAAACCTTCATCTAACAGTGGAAAAACTTGCCTCAATAAAGGGTCGTCTTTATCACTATAGCGCATCTTATTGATATAAGCCTGTGGTACGCGGAGTGGGAAATTTTTGATGGTCTCAGCATCAATTGCTATTAATTGATCAGACAAACCTAGTTGTGCGAGTAGCACTGTCGGCTCTTTGACAGCATTAGCTAAAGCAGTTTGCCATGGTTGTTTTGTCACCAAGGTGTGTGATTGCGGTATCATAGTGGGCTTCAAAATTATTATAGACGTTGATCGTCCCCTAAAAGAGGTTGCCATGGCAAATTTTAGTACAAGTGAATTTAAATCAGGACTCAAAATCATGTTGGATGGCGACCCATGCAATATCATTGAAAATGAATTCGTAAAACCAGGTAAGGGCCAAGCATTTAGCCGAGTAAAATTTCGCAACCTGAAAACGGGTCGTGTGAATGAGCGCACCTTTAAGTCAAATGAAAGTGCCGAAGGTGCCGATGTCATTGAGATGGAATTAGAATACTCATATTCAGACAGCGAATTCTGGCATTTTATGGATCCCACTACCTTTGAACAATATGCCGCAGATGCCAATGCGATTGCTGAATGTAAAAACTGGTTAAAAGAGCAGTATGTTTACACTGTAACGCTGTGGGATGGTTCGCCATTAGTAGTCGCGGCACCTAACTTTGTCAACCTAATTGTAGCAGACACTGATCCAGGTTTGAAAGGTGATACATCAGGTGGTGGTGGCAAGCCTGCTACATTAGAAACAGGTGCCGTTGTACGAGTACCCCTGTTCATTGAAATTGGTGAATTGTTACGCGTTGATACGCGCAGCGGTGAATATGTTGAGCGCGCTAAAGTCTAGACTGATTAATTACTAATATGGCTTATAATTGGCAGCCTTCGGCTGACATAGCAACAATAAAGCGGCGGGCACAGTATTTAGCTGATGTCCGCCGTTTTTTTGCTCAGCGCGATGTACTAGAGGTTGAGACGCCCATCTTATCGCTAGCAGCACCTACGGCACCTTATATGGATAGTTTTACTACAAACTTCATTCCAGTGGGTTCGTCATCTAAACAAGCTTATTACCTACAAACGTCACCCGAATTTGCAATGAAGCGTTTACTTGCGGCAAATTTAGGCTCAATTTATCAAATCGCACATGTATTTCGCAATGGTGAACAGGGTAGGCTTCATTCGCCTGAATTTACCATGCTGGAATGGTATCGTCCTGAATTATCATTGAACCAACTAATGGATGAAGTCAATGTGTTAGTGCAGGAAGTATTTGGTTTAAAGCAGGTTTCACGTTTAAGTTATCGAGGTATTTTTGAGTTTTATTTGAAACTAAATGTGTTTACGTGCAGTGACCAGCAAATTAAACAGTGCGCATTGGCAGGTATAATCGGCTTGACTAGCGATTTAGAGCTAGATCGTGATGGTTGGTTAGCACTATTAATGAGTCACGTTATTGAGCCACGATTAGCCGCAATGAATTTAGCCGTGTTTATTTATGATTTTCCCGCATCACAAGCACAATTAGCTAAAATAAAACAAGATGACGCTGGAAATAATGTGGCAGATCGTTTTGAACTTTATATCGCAGGTGTTGAAATAGCGAATGGCTATAATGAATTATTAGATGCGGATGAGTTACAACGACGGTTTACCGAAGATAATACTCAGCGTCGTGATCACGCTAGGGCGGAAATGCCAATTGATAATCATTTACTCTCAGCGATGAGGTCTGGCATGCCAGAATGTTCAGGTGTCGCATTAGGTTTTGACCGAATTGTAATGCTCGCCTTGAATAAACAAGAAATTCGAGCAGTACAAAGTTTTGTTTTTAGCCATTCTTGATAGGAATACGGTCGAATCAAACGGGGCTCAACTGACTACTATTATATAACCATTATTTGGAAGAAGTTTGGCTTACTTCTGCTACACCGGGATGACCAGGATAATTCAATTCTAAAACGCGCAGAGCATCAGCAGATAATTTTTCTAAGCCCATTATCTTGTATGCTTTAGCCATAACTAACAATGCTTCTGGCATTGCGGGTGTACGAGGATAATTTTCAATGACATATTTACCGCGATTAGCGGCAGCAAGATAAGCGCTGCGCTTCATATAGTAGTAGGCAACATTGACTTCATGTTGAGCTAAACGGTTACGTAAATAGACAATGCGCTGCGAGGCATCCTCACTGTATTTACTATCAGGGTAACGATTAACTAAATTAGTAAAGTCTCTAAGTGCAAAAAGCGCCGAACCTGGATCTCGCTGCGTTTCATCACGGGGAATATATTTCTCCATAAGGCCAACATCACGCATAAAGTTAGTTAAACCTCGCAGATAGATAGCGTAATCCATATTAGTATTTAGTGGGTATACACGCGTAAAACGGTCGATCGTGGCGATAGCTGTTTCAGGATCATCATTCTTATATTGTGCATAAGCTGATTCTAATAATGCTTGTTGTGCATAGTCTCCAAATGGGAATCGAGCCTCAAGCTGACTATAATGTTGTAGAGCTGTACTATAATCCCCAGCATCTAGTGCCGCTTTAGCTTCAGAATAGACGCGTTCAACAGGCCAGTTATCGCCTATCTTGATCTCATCTTTAGAAAAAAGTGAGCAACCAGAGGAAGAGACTAAACTAATCAAAAGGGGTATGTAATATTTTTTCATCTGCGTAGATTACGCTAGCTTTCGGTTGATGGCAAAGCTGATTGTAGCTTTATTTTAAAACGATCTCTGAATAAGTGTAAAAAATGTAATCATGTACAATTAGCAACCTAACAAATTTTTATAAACAGGAAAAAGAATGCTACACATTGTTATCACCCTCATTATGGGTCTGATAGTTACAGCTGCGCATGCAACAACCTTTGAGTTGGAGGATGCTAACACGCG
>JBLIKM010000116.1:0-6079 GCA_047636295.1 Methylophagaceae bacterium | reverse complement strand
TGGACTTGTTGCCTTTGACCTATAACAAACAAACGATCCGAGCCACAGTGGATGCCAGCGCTATAGGAAAAGGCTTATCTGAAACTAATATTGCCAAGGCGTTGATTAAAGCGGCAGAGATGTATGAAGGTGAATCTTATCGTGGTTCACGGATTGTGGTGCTGGTATCGGACGGAGGACAAGAATTTAGTGAGGAAGCCAAGCAAAAAATTGCAGCATTATATAAGCAGCAAAATTTAACACTCTACTGGTTGTATATGCGTTCAGTAACAGGCATGACGCTAGATGCTAAGCCAGGCGACAACGAACGATGGACTACAACACCTGAAAGAAAACTACATACGTTCTTTAAATCAATAGGGATGCCCTATCTTCCTTTTGAAATTGGCTCAATGAAAAGCTTTTCAGAAGCAATAGATACGATTGATAAACAGCAGTATCAAACACTGATTGTTGAAGAAACGCTGCCAAAAGAGGAAAAAGCGAAGGTATTTCTTGCCATGGCGCTGGTATTGATGTTTTTACTCTTACTAGCTCAGGTTTATACCGCGTGGGGCGTTAGAAAAGCACATGAATAAGGTTTGATAAAATAGATAACAACATAATAATTAAGATAATTTTAAAGAGAGGAAGTTATGGCGGATATGCAACATTTACAATCAGCTCGTGAAAAGGCGCTAGCATTAGAGAAGGTTGTTAATACGGTTGTCATTGGGCAGCAAAAAGCGATTAGATTAATTTTGATTGCCTTGCATGCGCGAGGACATGTATTGCTAGAAGGTGGGGTTGGTGTGGGTAAAACAACCTTGCTTCGTGCCTTTTCTAAAGCATTAGGTGGTGCATTTGGCCGTATCGAAGGCAGTGTCGATTTGATGCCAAGTGATTTACTTTATAGTGCTTGGGTTGATGGTGAAGGCAAACCTGTTATTGATCCGGGTCCCCTTATTGCTCATGGTGATGATACGGCTGTATTTTTCTTTAATGAAATTAACCGTGCGCGTCCACAAGTTCAATCATTATTATTACGTGCCATGGCAGAACGTAGTGCCGAAGCTTTTGGTCGTGAATATAGATTCCCCCATATGGTCGTTTTTGCTGATCGTAATGCGGTTGAGAAAGAAGAAACATTTGAATTGAGTGCCGCTGCCCGCGATCGTTTCTTATTTGAAATTGGTATTTCAAATCCAGAAGTATTGGAAGATCGTAAAGCATTGATCTTCGATTCTAAATTTCATGATGTCGATGAGTTGTTGAGTGGTTTAGCTGAACCTCTACTAGACTACACGCAGTTGAATGCACTTGATAAAGAAATTCAACATGCGGTGTTTGTATCACCTGAAATTGAAGACTATATCATTCGAATTTGGGATGCCACATGGAAACCTCATAAGTTTGGTATTGATATTCCTGATGTATTTATGGAAGAGTTAGTCGTTGCTGGTGCCAGTGTGCGTGGCATGTCAGCAATGGTCAGAGCGGCTAAAGTATCAGCATGGTTAGAAGGTCGTGATCATGTTTTACCTGATGATGTACATACAGTGTTATTTGCCACATTAACCCATCGAATCTTCTTGTCACCTATTTATGAAGGGCGTCGTGAGCAGATCATGCCGCAATTTATCGCGGCGTTACGTGACAATATCTCAGCCCCATAAAATGCGTCTACGATTCATCTTTTCCGCCATGACTGCGTTAAAAATTATCTCCAAATGCGCATGTACTAATCGTACATTGCGCTTTGTCGACAATTTTTGCCTAGTCTTGACGAAAAATATTTTTCGCATTCCTCATTTTATCTATATCTAGGGCTTAACTATGAGTGAAAATAAAAAGCGACAAGACGAGTTTCATTATCGTTATCCGCATAAGGTTTACGGCAGCTTACCAGGTGTACATCAAGGAAAATCATTAGGTACAGGAGATAGCTTTGCAGGTTTTTCTGATCTGTTTGATTATCCTGATCCTAGACGTTTAGATTTACGTGCCACAATTCGTAATAATATGGCGACAGGTAGAGATAATTACCTCGTCAAACGTTTTCAACAGCGATCGCCAATTACTTTGTGGATGATGGCTGATTTATCACGTTCGATGTCGATATCTAATGTGAATCATCAGCAGTTAGCGAATTTAACCCAGCTAGTTGCCCATTCTGCGATTGGTTTAGGTGATCGTTTTGGATTGGCTGGTTTTGATTCTGGTTTACGTCACGATGTACACATGATGCCAACTCGTCAGCGTAGTATGCCAATGCTAGCAGCAGATATGATTCGTGAAGCAGCGCCGACAACGACAGCAGGCATTGATGGATTGATTCATGCGGCCAATATGATTACTAGCAAACATGCGATTGTGTTTTTGGCGTCTGATTTTTGTTGTGATATTCCACTGCTCGATAAGGCATTAAGACAATTATCACGTTATACCGTGGTACCAGTTGTCTGGAAACATGATGATGTGAATCATTTGCCATCCCATGCAGGCTGGACAGAAATGCGTGATTCAGAAACAGGTGAAAGACGTAGCCTATGGATGCGACCTAGTATTAAAAAACGCTGGCAGCAAACCATGGATGACCATTTTAAACAGTTAACAGAATGTTTTATGCGCCATCAAGTCAGACCGTTGTTTACTGATGGTGATGTGACGGGTGAGCAGCTAACAAACTACTTTTTAGGTAGGAATTAATAATGATAAATTTAAGATATAGCATCTTAAAATACGTGATGTTCATTGTCATTACGTTTTATACAGGAATGAGTCTCGCCGCCGAAGATTCAGTGAATGTCTTCGTTGACCGGAGCTGGGGATTGTTACTGGGTGACGATGTCAATGTTAAGGTTGATTTAACGTCATTAGATAGTGCTCTCGATCCATCTAGCTTGCCGCTAGAAGATAAACGATATGGCACTTGGTTGTATTTGAAGACGATCGACAAAACAACGTCAGACTTAGTATTTCACTATCAGATTATCAATGTACCTCAAAAAAATACTATGATTGAGAGCCCTAGATTTGAGGTGAAACAGTCTGATGGCAAGTGGATTAAACTGCCATCAACGTCGATCAGTATTGGGCCTTCATTAGCCGTTGGCGAGGGTTTGCAAAATATCACGGCTAAACCTGATATCAAGCCGACATTAATTGCTACGGATGACTCGGTAAAACGGTTGCAGCTCTTTGCATTAATCGCGGTTGTATCGGGATTGATATTAGCCTTATGGCACTTTGGTTGGAAAGCTAAAAACCGTCAGCCATTTGCACAAGCTGTTCATGATTTATCACGTTTGAAATTCCATACTGTGACATCGGATCAAGCAGCACGTATTTTACACACCGCCTTTAATCATACTGCTTGTACCGTCGTGGCTTATGGTGAGTTAGAGACTTTGCTCAAACAACGGCCATGGTTACAGCCATTACAAGTAGAAATTGCATTATTTTATACACAATCAGAGCAACACTTTTTTGCTCGACATTCACAACAAGGCCCCGATATTGATAGCGTGAGAAAACTAGCTAAAGCCTGTCGTGTGAAGGAGATGTTGGCATGAATAAATTATTCCATTTAGCACATTGGTTATTAGTCGCCATTGTCGTCATCAGTGTCATCGTGATTGGTCAAACGGGATACACCTTATGGCAAACCAACCAGATTAATGCGTTTATTAAAGGTGATGTTGAATCTCAATTAGTACCTGAACATTTTAAAGCACAGTTTTCACAAGCATTTCGAGATGTCGAACAAGGTAAAGCTGAATCTGCTCTAGAAAGATTGACGATGGTATTAGAAACAGATGATTCGAACTTAGAAGCCGCCGCCTATTTTAATCGTGGCAATATTCATCTACGTGAAGCGCAAACAATGCCCGCGAGTGATACCGGACGTATTTCACTAATCGGCCTTGCCAAACAAGATTATCGCAATGCATTATTATTAAATTCATCGTTCTGGGATGCCCGCTTTAACTTAGAATTAGCATTACTGATAGTGCCGGAAGAGCCTCCGTCATCACTAGCTTTTGATAAGGTTAAGGGCCGTAAAGGTATAGTCGTTGAAACGATTGGTTTTAGGGTCGATTTGCCATGAGAATGTCCTATCAATCACGAATTATTGCTTCAGCCATCCTTATGTTGCTGGTGGTTATGTTAATTACGGCATCGCTGTGGTTTCCTCGAACTGATCGTACAATAAAGGTTATGGACTTACTGTTTGTCATTGATATAACACAAAGTATGGATGTAAAGGATGTTGAGCGAGAAGGGGAGATGATTAGCCGCTTAAGCTGGGCAACAGAATATACCAAGCAAACCTTGCAACAATTGCCGTGCGGTTCTCATGTTGGTCTGGCAGCGTTTACTGAATCACGAAGCTTAGTGTTAATTAACCCTGTAGAAGTGTGTGCTAGTTATAACGACCTGACTCAAATGCTTTCTAAGATTAATGGCAGTATGGCTTGGGCATTATCAAGTGAAGTTTCAAAAGCAGTATTTGGTGCCGTTGATCAAGCTAAACTGATGGATCCTAGCCCTGATGTGGTTTTCATTACTGATGGTCATGAGGCACCTCCTTTGCACGAAACATTATTTCCTAAATATAAAGAGAAACTAGGTGATGTATCAGGGGTATTTGTCGGGATTGGTGGTGACAAACCATTACCGATCCCCAAACATGATATTGATGGAAAAGAGGATGGGTTTTGGCAGCAAAATGACGTTATGCATGTAGATGTTTATGCCTCGCTTCGAAATGAATCAGAGGAGGTAAAAGCAGCAAGACCTCACAATGAGCATTTGTCCTCACAGAAAAAACCACACTTAGAAAGACTGGCAAAAATGCTCGATTTTGATTATGTGATGTCACCATCGAAAGCCAATACCATTATCAATGCACTAGAACATAAAGTAAAAACACGTGACCAAGTGGTGCAATATAATTGGGCACCCTGGTTTACTGGAACTGCATTGTTTTTACTGGTTTTATTGTATTTTCCAATTCGGTTTTTTCGGGATTAACTACGTTCAATTAGCATCTGAATAGGCCGCATGTAGACCTCGTTAAAAATATACCTAGGCTTTATAATGCTGAAAATAAAAGCAGTTAATCACACTTGTGACTAACTGCTTTTTGCATTATATATTCAAGAGTAACTGGGCCTAAATCACTGGGACTTTGCGTGTTATGGCAAAGTATGAAATATTCAATGCTTAATATTGGTGTCACTATGTTCGTATTCAAAACACTGGCTCTGTTTGTTGTCACAGCGCTTGCTGAAATAATCGGCTGTTACTTGCCATACCTTTGGCTCAGGCAGGGTGGTTCTGCTTGGCTGCTCATTCCAGCCGCCATGTCATTAGCGTTGTTCGCGTGGTTACTTACTTGGCACCCATCAGCCGCTGGTCGTGTCTACGCTGCTTATGGTGGTGTTTATGTCGCGGTGGCGCTTGGTTGGCTATGGACCGTCGATGGTGTCCGTCCTTCATTTTGGGATATTGTTGGTGTTTTAGTGACCTTGGTCGGCATGGCTATCATTATGTTTTCTCCACGCCATAGCTAACAAGATCATCGATCGGAACGCCACAAAAGCAGAATTAATTACGCTGATTCTATTTAATAGCTGGCGTTATTAGAAATTTGGTCCTATTGATAAAATAGCGTAGCTAACTTAATTTAATAGGCTAAAAACAAATATAAGCCTATTGATTAAAATGATATCGGAAATAACGTTTATTTCTTCAGGTTTTCCCCATCTATAATGGTATCTTAGTCGCTAAATTATGATTTTGAGACAGCTTCAATGAGCCAGAAAAAACCTGAGAAAACAACTGTTGAGTTAACACCGCTAGAAAAAATCGAATCACTTTATAGTGAATTAGTCGATTGGTACGGTGAAGCAGATAAAAAAGAACAAAGAGTAGCCGCTAAATTATTGATTGTTGCACTGGAAAAGATTGCTATTTTCGAAGGAAATGGCTGGGATGATTTAGTGATGGAATATGTGGCTATACTTAAAAATGATCCCGAGCGATTTCAAAAAATCATTGAGTCGAATCGAGGTGATTTAAAGGCTAAAAAAGC
>JBLIKM010000115.1:0-6097 GCA_047636295.1 Methylophagaceae bacterium | reverse complement strand
GTCATATAAACGCTGACGGTAAATGGTGACCGTTTCTTCTAAGCTGATAAGCTCACCTTTACTGAGTGTATCTCCTCTTTGGTACTTTTGACTCAATAACGTGCCTTGGTAAAGTTGATGCCAACGTCTTACCACTTCTTCTGTCGACCAGCCATCAGCCGTGTCTTTGTCCACACATACCACCACATGCGTATGATTACTCATCAAAGCATATGCACAAATGCTGATTGAAAACACTGACGATAAAAATAACAAACGCTCTTCCACCCAACCACGGCGATGCTCGTAACTCTGACTCGTATACTTATCCGTACCGCACAAAAAAGAACGGCGAACACAGCGAGAAACACAATGGTAATAGGGAGTATCAATTAAACTAATTTGGGTTTTACGTGACTGGGGCATAGCAGACCATCCTTGGTTGTTTGAATACCTTAAAGATTAGAACATAACGGCTGTTTTGCTACTTTTTTAAATGGGTGTCTTCTTTAGCTCTCACATCAATAATTGCAACATCCGATAGGTATCCTGAACCTAAATTCACCATTAAGTTAAACAAGCTAAACCAAAAATATACTTTCCACATAAACTTAACTCCACCTTTCATCCCACTGCCTAATTGCCAAATGCAGCATCGGCACGTTTAACTAATTCGCCTTTCAATTCTGCCACAGCTTTAAAGGCTTGACTGCTTTGCTCTTTTTGCAAATTGGCCGCATTAGTTGCGATAAATAGAGCCATATTTTTTCTGAAAATATTTTTATGTCTGCTAACCAGATAGTATTGCTGCTATTGCGCCCTGTGGTGTTATCAGCAATGACCCACCCTAATGTATAATTTGAATTTTCTGTGGCTGTGTGCAATTTGTTGAATTCTGCTGCGGTTAATAAACCAGCAATATCATCTCCACGAGCTCCTGCTAAGTGTGCAGCAATATAATTGCCTATATCTTCAAGACTACTATGCACAGTACCGGCAGGCCCTAAAACAGCTGGATTATCAGTATTACTCGCTTTCCATCCAGAGCCTTGAGATACATGTCCAATTGGCTGTGACAAATTATCTTAAACACCAGGGACACCAAAACCACTGCTCGCTATCCCAAGGGTGGTAAATAAGTTGTTCTCTAACAATGTTTCCCAGCTGGTATTTGTTAGGCGCTCCATCATTGCACCTGCAACCATGTATCCTAAATTGCTATAAAGAAACTCCCCTTGTTCGGCTTCAGGATTGAGGATCAAGGCTTCTTCTACCATTTTTTGACGTTGGGATTCGATGTCGAGTGAACTAGTTCTATAGCTATCTAAAGTTGGAATATTCGGTCTCATGCCAGATGTGTGTGACAGCAATTGATCCAGTCGTACAGTTTCATATTGACCGTTCAATACACTGGATAACTCAGGGTATACGTCAGCAATGGTGGTATTCCAGCTAATCACACCTTGCTTCACTAGTATTGCGGCGAGTGTTGAGGTCATTGATTTTGTCAATGAACCAAGGTGCCATTTGTCTTGGGTAGTCACTGGATTATTACTGCTAATTGCTCGAGTCCCAGTGGCGGCCATTTCGATGATCTGCCCGTCATGTACCAAAACTGCTGTCAAAGCGGGCAACCCTTGGCTAATTCGAATATATTCTACTATTTGTTCCAAGTTGCCGTCACCAGCCTGACCTGTTGATGGTTTTTCAGGTAACGAATCTGTTATTTGTGCACCGTCTCCTCCACCGCACCCCGACAATAGGATCATGCAGAGTAAAACCAGTACTATTATCGGCGAAGTTCGAACTGCTAAAATTAAACTATTCATTTTGTTTTCGATTTATTGTCAAAGTGTATTGTGTTTTTGTTTATCAAATTCGTGCAATTGAATCGATCACTGCATCATTAGCAGTAAAAACAACGTTTTCATTTAAAGAGAAATAATCACGTGGAACGATTGTTTTGTAACGTTGGCCGTCTGCAGATTGCACTTCTACTAAATCGAAGACATTCCCATGTTCCTTATTGGCAATAGTCACACCAACCATGGCACTGACGAATTTGAGGCTACTATTAGCTCCCAGTCCGGCAGCAATGAAGTGACCAATTGCGGCACCTGTAAGTCGCTTAGAAAAATCGGCTTTCAATTTCGTTTGCTCAATGCTGACAATTTGACCACTAAATGAAACTCCATTTGCGTCCTCGAACGTCCCAACTTTTGCTGAATGAATATTTGAACATGCAGTCGCCGCCAAAAGTGACATGATTACTATTAGATTTTTAAATAAATTCATCTTATTTCTCTCTGTGTATCAAATTAATCTGCTTTGTTTGCGAATTAAATAACTGACGTCCTCACCTGAAAACCTCAATGATTTGATAATTACTTAAGTTCGTTTTCGAGCACGGTGTTAATCAAGCCTGCATGAGCGGCCAAACAGTTGTCGACGCCTTCGTTACCACAATTAAAGAACAGTACGATATTGGTATCTGTCTCTTCAATGTATGCACTTTCAGCCATGTATCCATATGTTAGACCTGCATGTGCATAGACTGTATAGCCATCGCGTATCTCCACGGTAATGCCAAGGCCCATTTTTCTATTGGCATCCAGAGGGGTGAGATTATCTTCGCCAAACATGATGTTTTTCACCGCATCATTGGCAAATCCGTCATCGCGTATTAATGCCTTATGAAAGGTGGCCATGTCTTCAACACTTGCCACTACAGGTGCACCTGCCTCACTGACATTAATCAAAAACTGACGAATATCGAGTAATTCACCATCACCGGTTCTATAATAGCCTGAGATAAAGTCACCCATTGAGGCCTCACTACCTCGATAGAAAGTTGACGTCATCCCGAGCGGGTCAAAAAAGCGATTTCGCATAGCGACAGAATGGTGTTCTCCCAACACTTCGCTCATAGCTAGTGCCGCCAGTGAATAACCCGAACTCGAGTATTCATAACCTTCCCCAGGTAAAAAATTGCCAGGGAGGTCAAATATTAGTTCGAGAAAGTCGATGTCGGTTTTCAGCACTTCTGGCTCAGCAAGAAGTAAATCTTCGTATGCTTCGCCCTCGTCAACTTCGTCATAATGAAGCACACCGCTGGTATGGTTTAAGAGTTGGCGCATTGTCATCTGGTGACTATTAGAGATACGCGACAAAATGTCTTCGCTAAGCCAGGCACCTAGCGTGTCATCAAGGTTGAGTAAGCCCTCATAGGCTAACTGTGCAGCGAGTAGTGCGATCATTTTTTTACCGGTACTGGCAGTAGGCATAACATCGTCTACTTGCATGGCTTGCTGGGTTTCTACGTTGGAAACTCCCGCGCTGCCTAAGAAGCGTGTGGTGGGTGTTTCAACCAAAAGCACAATGCCTGGGATGTCTGCCGATACCAAATCATCAATTATATCCTGATAAACAACAATCGGTGGTGGCGGTGGAGATGCATCTGAAGAGCTTCCTCCACATGCAGCCAATGATAATGTCACCGCAGAGCAACCTTACCAAGCCACCCATAATAAAACCTTGAGTCTAACCCAAATATTCAATATCGATTCTCAGCGTGCAAATGGCTTGGATTGACTGATATATGCAGGCTAAGGGTTAGTTTCAGCCTATTTGGCGGGAATAATAGACATTTAGCGGGGGGGGCACAACTGTGCCTCATCGGTGATAAGTTAACTGCTTTTTTAAGGTTATGCGCAGCGTAGTAATGTTTTTGCTTTACCCATTCCTCGAATGCGTTGATGGCCTGTGTGCGCTTTAAACTGGTTCATCATCATTTCTGCTCCCGCTGCATAGCAAAAATGCTTTTCAAACTCTGTTGTAAGGGTTAACCATTGTTCGTCTGATAAGCCCAATCTTTGTAGGATGGGTTGTTGTTGATGGTCAATATGTCCTGCTTTGTCCTCCATGATTATTCTGCCTGTTATGTCCACTAACTTACAATAGTCTTTGAGTGAGAAGGCGATACCTTTAGGCATATATTGTCTAGGGTTACCGACAAAAGACATCAGCGAATGTGTTGTGATGGCGCCTTTTATCGATTTTAAGCGTTTTTTAATACTGGTGTGCTCTGACGTTTCTGGGGTATCCGCTATCTTGGCTCGAATAGGGTTAAGGTCAACATAGGCCATACAGGTCAGTAATGCGGCTTCATCTAGCAAAGCCTGTGATTTAAACCGCCCTTCCCAGAATCTGCCAGTGCAGCCATCTTCTTTGTTGGCTTCTCGTGCAATGTATTCATTCAAATTACGCATTAGCCAGCTAATGTCATGCAAGCCCTTGCGATACTCGGTTATAGTGTCGTTTAAGCTTAGCTGTTGACCTTGGCTTAACGTCTCTCCCCTGACAAATAGATGAGTGAGTAATGTACCTTTATGTAGACGGTGCCAGCGTTCTACCACTTCACTATCTGTCCAAGCCATCACTTGTTGAACATCTACATGTAGCACCACATGCACGTGATTACTCATCACTGCATAAGCACATATGTCGATTGCAAAAACAGATGATAAAAACAATAACCGCTCTTCAACCCAGCCTCGACGATGTTCATAACTTTGGCCTGAATAACTATCCACACCGCACAAAAAAGAACGCCGTACACAACGGGAAACACAATGATAAAATGGAGTACCCGATAAAGAAATTTGACTACTACGTGGCTGAGGCATGGCATCAATCCTTTGATTTGTTTCCTAATCAAAGCCTAGCTCGTCTTTATATTTAGTCAAATTGTTATGGGTGGCTTGGTAAATTTTTGATGGGTGGCTTGGTAAATTTTTGACATTGACGAGCTGGGATAAGAAAACAACAAAGAACTTGTGCTGCAAGCAGCACAAAAAACAATTTATTTCTTGATAAAATATTTTTATATGTGATGCTTATAGCAGAAGATTTAAGGAGTGTTTTTTACTCGAAATAGTAGTAACCAATAAAACGGAAGTAGTAATAAATGGGCGTATATCATAGCAATACATCTGACACGTTTACCTTTAAGTACATATACAAAGATACGGAAAAATTCGGAGACTTCTCTCTTCATTATTTTCTATCTCGCTATTTATGTGGTGACATGGCCTTAAAAAATTGTAGGCAGGTATCACGCAAACGCATTAGCTTATTACAAGCTGACGTTGATATTGATGATGTTCAAGCCAAGCATCTACTTAGCAATATTCAATCTTACAATCAAGCAGTGTCATCTCTCGTATCTGAGCCCCTGTCGATGAAAATCCTTTGTAATATACATCAACCCTTATCTGTAGATAAACGTATTAGCGGAAGAATACGCCCCACGCAAAATTGGGTGGGTGAATCACTCGAAAACGCCACATACGTGCCGCCGCCACCAGAAGATGTAACCCGCCTCCTAAATGAATTACTGATATTTTGTAATTCAAAAGCCGAACATACATTAGACAAATGTATTGAGTGTTATGCACGGTTTGTCTGTATCCATCCATTTGCTGACGGTAATGGCAGAATAGCTCGTGCTTTGTTCCACACTTTATTGATTAAATACGGCTTGGATAGTGTGCATCTGTCTTTATTCAGACTAAGAGTGCCACCGGTGCGATATTCTAATGCTATTTGGGCGTTTGGTGTCACATCAGAAGAAGGGTCTAAACACCCTTATTGGTTAGAAGCAAAAGCATGGACTGCAGAATACAAAATAAATGCCACCAACACATTATCTGCGGCCCAAAAAATCATATTTGCAAAACTAGGTTTTAGCGCCATAACAGCAGAAGACAAAGCCACATTAAACTATCTATGGGCGCAGCCACTTATCACACCCACATTATTGCAAGGTACATTTGGCTGGAGTTTTACCACAGTCAAAGCCTCAATAGAAAAGCTCCTTCAGTTAGGAGTTTTAAAACGTTATCAAGTCAAAAGTAGTCAAAATCAAAGCATTTTTGTTTGTGAAGATATATTCACTTGCTGGGAACAACTAGATGAATTGATTTTTGCAAATGGAAATAAAAAGAAGTAGTAATTTTAATTAAAAAGGATAAATTTATGAAATTTAAATTAGTAAAATTAGCTGTTGCTGCTGTCTGTTTAAATAGCTCTATTCAGTTTAACGCAGCTGAAGAGCCAG
>JBLIKM010000114.1:0-6139 GCA_047636295.1 Methylophagaceae bacterium | reverse complement strand
AGGCTGCGTCGCAACGTCGGTCAAGCCATTGCGGATTACAATATGATTCAAGATGGCGACAAAGTGATGGTTTGTCTTTCAGGTGGTAAGGACAGTTACACCATGCTCGACATATTGATGAACCTACAAAAACATGCCCCTATTAAATTCGAAATCATCGCGGTTAATCTCGACCAAAAACAGCCGGGCTATCCCGAACATGTTTTACCTGAATATTTGGCTTCCATTGATGTTCCTTTTCATATTATTGAAAAAGATACCTACAGTATCGTTAAACAAGTCGTGCCAGAAGGAAAAACCACATGCGGGATCTGCTCTCGTCTCCGACGCGGTTCACTTTATGGCTATGCACGCCAAAATGGCATCACTAAAATCGCCTTAGGTCATCATCGTGATGATATTATCGAAACCGTTTTTCTCAATATGTTTTATGGCAGCAAACTTAAAGCCATGCCACCTAAATTATTGAGTGATGACAAAACGAATATTTTGATTCGCCCATTGGCTTACTGCAAAGAATCTGACATTATTCGTTATTCTGAACATCAAAAATTTCCGATTATTCCCTGCAACTTATGTGGTTCGCAGCAGAATTTGCAACGACAAGTCATTAAAGACATGTTGCAAGGTTGGGAAAAACAGCAACCTGGTCGCTTAGAGAATATTTTTCGAAGCTTTCAAAATATTTCACCCTCACAATTGGCTGATAATGAATTATTTAACTTCAAGGATCTTGAGTTACATCGCATAGCACCAACAGGCCAAGAAGACGCTGCTCATGATGACACCCAGTTTCCAGCATTATCTAGACAATAATCAGCTTATTCTGTTAGTGGAATAAGTGAGTTATGCACCAGTTAGGTTCATCATCACAAAACTGTAACAACTGTCATCGCTAAGTCGTTGAAACTATTGACCTGTTCGCTATCTATCTGATTATTATGACAATTATGATTGTGGTCGATTTTTAACCAAATCGGGCTAGATTGTTACAGAATAATGACTTAGCGATTTGTCAGCATGTTACCCACAGAGTTATCCACAGATATTGTGAGTAAGTCTGTAAGTCCTTGATAGTGTAATTTACTAGCCTTAATCGGCATTATTCAGTATGGTTTTATCTGACAAAGTGTTATATAAAACCTAGCTAAAATAAACTATCTTCCGCAAAATAGTTACTCACTCAATGCCAGACTATGGTTAGTAGCAATAAAATAATGTAGAGATGACTTGGACTCATTTATTCAGCATGTTCAAACTTAAAATGCTCGTTTCACATCTAAACTACTTACATCAATATAAAAATCATTAAAACTGTAACTTTACTTTTGATATTTAATTAGTTATACACTTTATAGTTCGAAATCCAAAACCTAGATTAGTAAATGTCATGCCGCTAAAATTTACTACAGATTATTAGTAACCACTTGTTTATATTGAATTTTAACTCAATAATCTATATTAAGCCCAATCATATAAACTGATACCGATTAATGACTTAGCGATTTACTCATAAGTTAACCACAGAGTTATCCACAGATAATGTGAGTTACTCCCTAAATTATTGTTCCATCAAATCCAATTAAAAACAGCTTTATTTTGCAGGGGTAAAATCTTCAGCGAATTCCAAGGCATTGCCATCTGGATCACGACAAAAGAACGCCGCGCGACCGGACTTACTTCTGGAAAATATCACTCCTGCGGCTTCTAGTCTTTCAGCTAAGCTATCTATGTCATCGACGACTAATGCAATGTGTTTATCTTTTCCGCCATGTTCAGGACGACCATCCTTTGAATCGGGATTAGGTAATTGCATTAAATGTAATTGCTGGCCTTCTGCATTGAGATCCAACCAAGCACCATCAAATGGAAAGTTTGGTCGATGTTCATTTAAATGGAGATCTAAAACGCCGCAATAAAAATCTAAAGCGCGAGCAACATTAGCCACTAAAAAGCTAGCATGTGCAATTGATTTAATCATGAAAAATCCTCTTGTTGTATGTAATTGTGTAAGTTAAGTAATAGTATTTCACTTTCGCATAGTTTTATAGGCAATAATGAGCAGTGGATTTACAATGCTTCACTACAACACCTAAAGATCGCAGCTTATTAATATAGTTAGCTCAAACACATTAATAACACGCTTATCTGATCATATTAATAGTGTCGTGAGTCTACGCTTCTGATTTAGCAACACCATAGGCCGCTAGCATGATCAGCCCGCCACCGAACCATTCTTGTAGTGACATTACCTCATTGGTCAAGGCCCAAGCAGCAACGGCAGCAACGACTAACTCGAATAACATAATGACCGATGAATGATAGATTGGCATTCGGGCTATGCCATACAAAACGGTCACGGTCATTACAACAATCCCTAGAATACCTACCAAGCCAGCCGCGATCCATACATTCATCGTCACCTCTGGTACTGGCGCCTGTTGCCACACTAAGACCAGTATTGATGCAATAACAACACCCCACCAAATTACCCCTGTCTTGGCTGCCATCGACACCGATGCCAATTTTCTGGCCAATACATTATTTATTGAAAATGCAATACCGGCTGTTATTGCCAACCAATCCGCTAAACCCTGAGGCCAAGGCCAGCCAACACTTGTATCCCATAACATTACTAATGAACCCGTCATTGCTAAGACCAACATTGCAATGGCAGATGAAGATAATCGCTCTTTTAACCACCAGCGACTTAGTAAAACAGACCATATCGGTGATAAATAAAACAGCAACATCACACGCATCACTTCACCTTCAGTCAAGGCCACCAAAAAAGCAATATTAGTAATGCCGGCTGCGAGGGCCAAAAACAATAAATCCTTGCCATTACTTGTGTTAAAAATATCTTGTTTAAATAGAAATGGCAACGCGAGTGCACCAGCAGCAAGATACATCACTAGGGAACTCCACACTGCAGACATACCAGCCTCATCTAGCCAGCGTAAGGGATACCAAATTACCCCCCATAAGCTTGATGAAAATAACAAGGCGACGATAGCTAAACGATTATGTGCAGTGCGTGGTGTATTCATGACGAACCTTATACCACGACTAAGCTATAACCCGTTATAATAGTCGGCTTTATTTAATAGTTACTTCTTATGAATCCAGATCTAGCTCACTTGCATCCCTATCCGTTCGAAAAACTTGCGCAACTCAAAGCTGGATGCACGCCACCTAACAATCTGCCTCATATTGCGTTATCGATTGGCGAGCCTAAACATCCAACCCCAGGATTCATTACCGAGGCGGTAATCGAGCATTTACACGGCCTCTCTAATTATCCCACTACGGCAGGTTCGATTGAATTGCGTCAGGCTATCGCTACTTGGCTAGATAATCGTTTTCACCTTGCCGGTAATATTGATGCTGCTACGCAAGTATTACCCGTTAACGGCACCCGTGAAGCCCTGTTTGCTTTTGCTCAGGCCATCACTGATCGTACCGCACATACTCCACTTATTGTGATGCCTAATCCCTTTTATCAAATCTATGAAGGCGCGGCGATTTTAGCCGGTGCGCATCCCTACTTTCTTAATTGCACTGCTGACAATAACTTTGTGCCAGACTTTAATGCTGTACCTGCTGAGGTATGGGATCGTTGTCAACTATTGTATTTATGCAGTCCAGGTAACCCCACCGGTGCCGTCATTGAGCAAGCTACATTAATCAAGCTGATCGAGCTTTCTCACCAACATGACTTTATCATTGCTTCTGATGAGTGTTATTCCGAGCTCTATTTTGATGAGGCACACCCGCCTGTCGGCTTATTGCAAGCAGCTGTTGCAGCAGGGTATACCGATTTAAGTCGTTGCGCGGTGTTTCATAGCTTATCAAAGCGCTCTAATGCACCCGGTTTACGCTCAGGTTTTGTAGCGGGTGATGCCAAAATAATGAAAGACTTCCTACGATATCGTACCTATCATGGCTGCGCCATGCCGCCATCAACTCAAGCAGCTTCGATTACGGCATGGAATGATGAGCAACATGTGATCACTAACCGTCAGCTTTATCGCGAAAAGTTTGATGCAGTTTTGGCCATATTGTCACCCGTTATGAATGTCACTTTACCCGAAGCTAGTTTTTACCTTTGGGCTGAAACGACGATATCTGATACTGTTTTTGCCCGACGCCTATTTGATGAGCAAAACGTCACCGTGTTACCAGGTAGTTTTTTAGCACGAGACAATAACAATAACAATCCAGGATCGCATCGTATTCGTATGGCCTTAGTTGCGCCCATAGAACAATGCATTGATGCTGCCCACCGAATTGTAAAATTAATTAAAACCTTATGAACGACCATCAAGCCTCTAATTGGAGAAATAAAATGAGCGATATTCAACAAATTATCGAACAAGCCTTTGAACGCCGTGCAGATATCACCCCTGCGAATGCTGAAGCCAACGTTAAAAATGCTGTCGATCAAGCAATAGCTATGTTAGATAACGGTACTGCCCGCGTTGCCGAAAAACAAAATGGCGACTGGATAGTTAATGAATGGCTAAAAAAAGCAGTATTACTGTCTTTCCGTTTAAACGACAACAGAATTATGGTTGGTGGCGAAACTAATTTCTACGATAAAGTAGAACCTAAATTCGCTAGCTTTAATGAACAAGACTTCAATAAAGCCGGTATCCGTGTTGTGCCACCCGCCAATGTCCGTCGTGGTTCTTATATCGCGCCAAGCGTTGTCTTGATGCCTTCGTATGTCAACATTGGTGCTTATGTTGATTCGGGCACTATGGTAGATACATGGGCAACCGTCGGTTCTTGTGCTCAAATTGGTAAAAACGTTCACCTTTCTGGTGGTGTAGGTATCGGTGGTGTTTTAGAGCCATTACAAGCTGGCCCAACCATCATTGAAGACAACTGCTTCATCGGTGCACGTTCTGAAGTCGTTGAAGGTGTTATCGTTGAAGAAGGCGCCGTTATCTCAATGGGCGTTTATATTGGTCAAAGCACTAAAATCTTCAACCGTATGACCGGCGAAATTTCTTATGGTCGTATTCCAGCAGGTTCGGTAGTGGTATCAGGTAACTTACCGTCCAAATGTGGTACTTACAGCCTTTACTGCGCCGTTATCGTTAAACACGTTGATGCCAAAACACGCGGTAAAGTCGGTATTAACGAACTTTTACGTGATATTTAATTTATCGAATTGAAATTCGACCTACGTTATGTAGGTCGAACTTCAGACCGACAAAGAAGAAACAGATGATTCTATACGGCATTAAAAACTGCGATACCGTTAAAAAGGCACGTTGTTGGTTAGAAGCCAACGATGTGCCTTTTCAATTTCATGATTTTCGCGTGGATGGTCTCGATGAAAAGACAATTAACACTTGGCTAAGATCAGTATCATGGCAGACATTGCTCAATAAACGAGGAACTACATGGCGTAAACTCGACGATCCTCGTAAAGAGCAACTCGATCAAGCTACGGCTATCGAATTAATGCTAGAAAACCCCACATTCATCAAACGACCTGTTTTATCTTATAACTCAGACTGTATGGTTGGTTTTAAACAAGCGGATTATGCCGCTTATTTTGGAAAATAATATGTCAGTAACACTTGAACTCACTAAAGATCTCATTAGCCGCCCAAGTGTGACGCCAGATGATTTTGGCTGCCAACAATTACTAGCTGAAAGACTGTCAGCTATAGGTTTTACCATCGAACACTTACGTTTTGGTCAAGAAGGTGATTGGACCGATAATATTTGGGCTCGTCGCGGTACGCAATCACCCGTATTAGCTTTTGCCGGTCATACTGATGTCGTACCAACTGGTCCCGAAGAAAATTGGTCATCAGCGCCTTTTTCACCAGAAATTCGCGATGGGCTGTTATATGGTCGTGGCGCTGCCGATATGAAAGGCAGTATTGCGGCATTTGTCACCGCTTGTGAACGTTTTGTAGTCGAATACCCCGACCACTTGGGTAGCATCGCCTTTTTAATTACTAGCGATGAAGAAGGCCCAGCAACGGGTGGCACGATTAAAGTCATTGAAACCTTAGAAGCACGTAACGAAAAAATTGACTGGTGTATTGTCGGTGAACCCAGCAGCACCGAAAAAGTCGGTGATGTGGTTAAAAATGGCCGTCGTGGTTCATTGAAT
>JBLIKM010000113.1:0-6149 GCA_047636295.1 Methylophagaceae bacterium | reverse complement strand
ATAAGCAAATAGATTTAAGAAATCTTTTCCTGCCACTTGCTGAGCAATCATTTGCCTTGTAATTCGATGGTCTAAAAACAAACCTGTATCAAGATAATCGGTCAGATTAATCCAAAAAGACAAATCAGATTCGACCACTTTTATTCGCTGTTTTTGTGAGCCGTGTGATTCATATTGCTGGGTACCACGCTGTTTTTGTCTTAGCTTAAGCACAATATGTGAAGCAGGCAAAGCCAATACATGTGGAATTACTTCCATCACATCATTCAACCGTTGGACAGCCTTTTCTGGATCAATTGATTTAGGCGGTGCATATTCTTGAACATGAACATAATCACCATACAAATCAACAGCTACTGCATATTCTGGTAAATCAGCATCGTATATACGATAACATTCTGTTTTGTTCTTTCTGGCCCATTTACTGAGATGTTTTAGATTCTTTTTTAAACGATTGGCAAACATCGCAGCATGTTCAGAGGGTTCATAGCTTGACTGAACTGACATTTCTTCGTCAACATCAGTCGGCGCTACAGCGTGTTCTTCACGCTGCGAATGCAGTGATACGGGCCGCGGTGCCCGATAACACAGTACTTGGCAGGCAATCGGTCCATTATCAAATGGAAATTGTTCGAATAGCGTTAAACCGGTAAATTTACCCAACTGATCATTATCGGTAATCAGCGTAGTGCGCCATGCCGGAAATGATTCACTGACTATATTGCCTAAGCTTTCATAAAGATGATGTAATTCCGATACATTACCCATCCGTTCACCATAAGGTGGGTTGCACACCACCATGCCACTAAGGGGTAATGATTTAGCCTGTGATGGCCAATCTAATAAATCACGCTGTTCTACTGAAATACGATCTGACAAACCAATTTCTGCAATGTTCGCTCGAGCAGCTTCAACGGCTTTAGCATCAGCATCACCCCCCGTAATAACGGGTAATCGTGATAAACCGCTATGACGACGGCGTTCGGCTTCGGCTTTCAAACGTGTCCATGCTTCTTTATCGTGCTGCTTCCAATAGATGAAACCAAAATAATCACGCAGACTACCTGGCGCAATATCAGCCGCCATCATTGCTGCTTCAATTAAAAAAGTAGCTGAACCACACATCGGATCAATTAAACCCCAACCTTGTTTAGCAAGACGGGGCCATTCCGCAGAAAGTAAAATCGCAGCAGCTAAATGCTCTTTTAATGGGGCTAGAGTATTTTGTACTCGATAACCGCGTTTGTGAAGACTTTCGCCCGATAAATCAATACTCACTATTGCTTGATTATTTTTAAGGTAAACATTAATACGAAGATCAGGTTGCAACAGCTCAACCGAAGGCCGCTCGCCCGTTTGTTCACGAAAACGATCAACAATACCGTCTTTTACCCGTTGTGCACCATATTGTGTATGGTGAATTTTAGAACGAAAACTATTAAATTCGACCGCTATCGTACTGCCTTCTGCATCAATGTGGTCTTCCCAAGGTAAATCATATATACCTTGGTACAGGGCATCCGTCGTAGTTGCTGAGAAGTGAGCAATTGGCATCAACACCCGAATAGCAACTCTAGACCATAAACAAACACGATATGCATCTTCTAAACTGCCGATAAAGCGAATATTACCCTGTTCTTGTTTGGTCTCTTTTATGCCCATTTCGACTAATTCTTTAGCTAATAAAGGCAACATGCCGCGAGCAGCAGTGATGGTAAACTTATGTGTCATATTTTATCCTGATATAATTCTAGACTATTTTAATACAGGTAAAAATATTCATGGCTATTAATGACAAACAGAAGCTCTACTTAAAAGGCTTATCACACCCACTTAAGCCCGTTGTTATGATTGGTAACAAGGGTTTAACTGAGACTGTACTCGCTGAAATTGAAAATGCCCTAGCGCATCACGAATTAATTAAAGTGCGAGTTAGCGGACAAGAGAAAGCAGAGCAAGCTGAAATGATACAGACGATTGCGCTTAAAACTAGCTCAAACGTGGTCATGCTGATTGGTCATATTGGTGCATTCTACCGCGCAGCAAAAGAACCGAAAATTTTATTACCAAAAAAATAACACTGCAGTTTTGAAGGAGATCGTGATGATTGAAAAACCCGCTGATACCGAACAAAAAATCGAAAAAGTGCTGGCTGAACGTTGGAGTGGCCGCGCTTTTGATCCCACTTTACCAGTAACTGATCAGCAAATTACTGCGATCGTTGAAGCGGCACGTTGGGCACCCTCTTGTTATGGTGCTCAGCCTTGGCGATATATTGTTTGGAATCGCCATCAAGATGAAGTGAGCTGGAAAAAGGCACTTGATTGCTTGGCTCCAGGCAATCAAGAATGGGCGAAAAATGCACCACTTTTAATTCTTGCGGCATCAGTTAAGGCCTTTAGCCACAATGACAAGCCTAATAATTGGGCCGGGTATGACACCGGAGCAGCCAGTATAAGTCTATGTTTACAGGCATCAGCAATGGGCTTGATGAGCCATCAAATGGGTGGCTTTGATGGAGATAAACTTAAAGCTGTCTTCGCCATACCTGACGATATCAACTTATGGGCAATGATAGCAGTAGGTCATCCTGCCGCTTTAGATACTTTAAATGAACAAGAATTAGAACGGGAACTAAAAGCACGCGAACGGCGTCCTTTATCTAAACAATTTTATCGTGGTGATTGGAATATTCCGCTTAATTGAGGTAAAAGAAAATGAAATCAGCTTTATTAGTCATCGGTTTATTGAGTACTGCATCTGCCTTTGCAGTAGAACAAGTATATTTAGATCGCTTAGTCGATACCCATATATGTCATCACTGCAACTTGAGTGATGCTGATTTACAAGGCCAAGATTTTAGTGGTGCCGATATGAGCGAAGCCTTATTAAAAGGCATTAACCTCAGTCAGGCTAAATTAGTTGGGTCATGGTTTACTCGTTCAAGAGTACAAAATGCTAACTTTGAACAAGCTGACCTGTCTAACGCTCTAATGGACAATGCCAACTTTACCGGTACTAATTTAAAAGGTGCCAATCTGACTAATGCTAAACTCAACTTTTCCGATTTGACCAATGTAGATCTCACGGACGCAATACTGGTTGATACCGTTCTACGGGGTGTTACCTACTGTAATACCACTATGCCAGATGGTAAGATTAATAATGATGGTTGCCCAGCACCTAAATAAGTATCTTTGCCATTACTCAGCTACGCACTTCAATAGCCGCTTACGTTACAATAAGCGGCTATTTTGCTTCTAATCGTTTAATACTATTTTGAAAAACACACTGCAACAGCTTGAAAAAATACTTGATACAGCCATGTTATCGGATCAGTTTCCCTTACGACAAAGACTGCATAGTCTGCGTAAACAGGCTGATATCAAACCAGAACACGTCAACAGACTTCAAGCTCAAATTACCGCATCAGTAGAGCGTCGTGCATTCCGACAAAAAAACATTCCTAAGCCTGAATTTGATAATGATTTACCGGTAATTGATCGCCGTGAAGAAATAGCAAAGGCGATAAGTGATAATCAAGTCATCATTCTTAGTGGTGAAACGGGTTCAGGTAAAACAACTCAATTACCTAAAATTTGTCTGGCATTAGGTCGTGGTGTAGCAGGCATGATCGGCCATACTCAACCGCGTCGTATTGCCGCCAGAACCGTCGCCACCCGTATTGCTGAAGAGTTAAAAAGTGAACTCGGTGAAGTGGTTGGTTATAAGGTTCGTTTTCATGCTCAAGTGAAAGCTGATAGTAGCTACGTCAAGTTGATGACTGATGGTATTTTGCTTGCAGAAACCCAGAATGATAAGTTTCTCAACCAATACGATACCATTATTATTGATGAAGCCCATGAACGTAGTCTTAATATAGATTTTTTATTGGGTTATCTCAAACAGTTACTACCCAAACGGCCTGATCTAAAAGTTATTATCACTTCGGCGACTATCGATACCGAGCGTTTTTCTAAACATTTTAGTAATGCACCGGTCATTGAAGTCAGTGGACGTACCTTTCCGGTTGAAATTCGCTATCGCCCACCAATGGGTGATGACGACGAACAGCGTGGCTACGATATGGTGCATGGCATTGTTGAAGCGGTCGATGAATTATGTCGAGAAGGTCAAGGCGACATATTGGTATTTTTGTCTGGCGAACGTGATATTCGGGATGTATCTGAAGCCTTACGTAAACATCATCCAGCCAAAACAGAAATTTTGCCTTTACTGGCTCGTCAATCCGCAGCTGAACAAAATCGGGTATTTAAAACGGGCGGCCATCGCCGTATCATACTGGCAACCAATGTCGCGGAAACATCGTTGACAGTACCTGGTATTCGTTATGTAGTTGATCCCGGTTATGCCCGTATCAGCCGTTACAGTGTACGTAACAAGGTGCAACGGCTACCAATAGAGAAAGTATCACAGTCGAGCGCTAATCAACGCTCAGGGCGCTGTGGTAGAGTCGCGGCGGGTGTCGCTATTCGCTTATATGATGAAGATGATTTTAAAAACCGCCTTGCTTTTACCGATCCAGAAGTCTTAAGAACCAATCTTGCTTCCGTTATTTTGCAGATGTCATCATTAAACTTAGGAGAGCCGGCAAAATTCCCCTTTATCAATCCGCCACCAGATAAAATGATCAACGATGGCTTTCGTTTACTGGAAGAATTAGATGCGGTTGATAAAAATCGTAAATTAACCGCAACGGGAAGACAACTGGCTCAATTACCGATAGATCCTCGTATTGCCAGAATGATATTAGCCGCAAAAAAGTTAAACTGCATCACCGAATTATTAATCATTGCCAGCGCCTTGAGTATTCAAGATCCGCGTGAACGGCCCATGGATAAACAACAAGCCGCTGATGAGGCACACAATAAATATAAAGATGAACGTTCAGATTTCTTGGCCTTTATCAGATTGTGGGAGCTTTATCATGACAAGAAAAAGCATCTGAGCCAAAATAAACTGAGACAATATTGTAAAGAACACTTTTTATCCTTTTTACGCTTACGTGAATGGCATGATATTCATCAACAATTGCATGTTCAAGTCAGTCAAATGGGCTTAAAGCCCAATCAAGTTCCAGCAGAATATAAAGAAATACACCAAGCTTTATTGTCTGGTTTATTGAGTAATATTGCAGTTAAAAGTGATAACAAAGAATACACCGGTACCCGTAACTTAAAACTACATATATTCCCCGGCTCTGCATTACACAAAAAAGGGCCCAAGTGGATCATGGCGGCTGAATTAGTCGAAACAGGTCGCTTATATGCCCGTATTGCTGCCAAAATTGAACCGGAATGGATTGAACCCGTTGCTGGCGATTTAGTGCGTAGACAGTATGCAGATCCTCATTGGGAAAAGAAACCGGCACAAGTGGTCGCTTTTGAACAAGTTTCTTTGTATGGCTTACCCATTGTGCCTCGACGTCGGATCCACTTTGGTCCAATTGATCCAGTTATGTCGCATGACATATTTATTCGCGATGCATTAGTACAAGGTGATTGGGTTTGCCATGCACCCTTCTTTCAGCATAATCTCGATCTGATTGAAAATATTGAGTTGCTCGAACAAAAATCTCGGCGGCGAGATGTATTAGTTGATGATAATGTTCTATTTGAATTTTATAAATCACGTATTCCAGCCCATATTATCAATGGTGCTGGTTTTGAAAAATGGCGTAAAAAAGCCGAGCAAGATAATCCCAAATTATTATTCCTAAGTCGTGATGACTTGATGCAACATCAAGCTGATCATGTCACTGCCGACAGTTTTCCAGATCAAATATTGGTCAATCGTGTGCCTCTGGCTTTGGAATATCACTTTGAACCGGGTAAAACACATGACGGCATCACCCAAACTATTCCGCTGTCGTTACTCAATCAAACCAATCCTGATCGTTATGAATGGTTAGTGCCAGGCTTATTACGTGACAAAGTTATGTTGCTGCTTAAAAGTCTGCCCAAAACACAGCGACGTCATTTCATTCCCGTGCCTAAGTATGCCGATGACTGTTTAAAAAACATGACCGCTGAATCCGGTGCCTTATTACCGGCATTGAGTGAACAATTACGTAAGTTAACTGGCGTAGAAATTGCGCTGTCAGCTTGGAATACCAGCGACTTACCGTT
>JBLIKM010000112.1:0-6168 GCA_047636295.1 Methylophagaceae bacterium | reverse complement strand
GTTGATTTAGATTTTTCTTTAGATGTCGGTTTACAACTATGTGAGCCTGTGCAACCACAACTAGAGCGTCTAGCTTGTTTAGGTTCATGTGCGGCTTTTTCATTTCGTTCATGTGCCACTCTTGTCTCCGTATTAACTAAGGCTAAATGGGGCGCAGAAATAATTCTGTGTGCCATCTCTCCGCAGCTTCCACATAACGAGGGGTTTGCAGATTCGCTCATCTTACGAAGGGCGCTGAATGTTCCACATGATTCACATTGATAGTCATATAACGGCATCGAATATCCCCTGATTTATGATGACTTAACCATGTCGGATCCAGGTGTAACCAGTTTCAATGGACCATCTGCATTTGGTCGTATATCGAAATCAAATATTTCCGTTGGAATCCACAAGGTTGCACAGGCATTAGGTACGTCAACGATCCCGCTGATATGACCTTCTACTGGAGCTGTACCTAATATTGAAACGGCTTGCTGTCCGGTATAACCAAACTTCTTCAAGTACTCAATGGCATTCAAACAGGCTTGTTTATAAGCAACATTCACATCCAAATAATGTTGTTTACCTTGTTCATCGACTGAAATACCCTCAAAAATCATAAAGTCACGGTATGTTGGTGTTAGAGGGCTGGGTTGGAATATAGGATTTTTCACACCATATTTTTTAACGCCTTCTTTAATCAATGTAACTTTAATATCTAAATAACCAGCCATTTCAATGGCGCCACAGAATGTGATTTCACCGTCACCTTGAGAAAAGTGAAGGTCACCCATTGATAAGCCACCATCCTTAACGTAGACAGGGAAATAAATCTTAGAACCCTTCGTTAAGTTTTTGATATCGCAGTTACCACCATGCTCGCGAGGAGGAACAGTACGAGCACCTTCTTTTGCTGCCGATGAAGCAGCATCGCCCTTCATTCGGCCCATAACTGCGGCACGTTCTGTAGGTGGACATGCTAAAGGTGGAACACGATCAGGATCAGTAGCGATCAAATCCCCTTCGCGTTTGTTCCATACATCCAATATCTCTTTAGAAGGCAGGCAACCAATTAATCCAGGATGCATAATCCCTGCAAATCTCACATTAGGAACATGACGTGACGTGGTGTAAATACCGTGGAAATCCCAAATAGATTTTGCTGCATCGGGAAAATGGTCTGTTAAAAATCCACCGCCATTTTCTTTGGAAAATATCCCATTAAACCCCCACTGTAAATCTTCGAAAGTGCCAATCTCTAAGATATCAACCACCATCAAGTCACCTGGTTCCGCTCCTTCAACACCAATGGGGCCACTCAGATAATGAACCTGCTCTAAATCGACATCACGAATATCATCGGCACTGTCATTGTTACCGACCTGGCCCCCCGTCCAATCCATGCATTCAACACGAAATTCATCGCCGGGTTTTACCATGGAAATCATTGGAAGATCAGGATGCCAACGGTTGTGAATTTGACCATCCTGATCCCATGGTTTTTTATCTAAATCTAGCTTTACTAACGTTTTCATTTGTCTCTCCAGTTAGTGGAAAATTACTGTACGAGCAGGTGTTAGAATTGAAGTTGCATACCGACTACAATAGAATCTGTATCTGCAGCGTTTGTGACTTCTTGCATTCTATAAGTCGCTGTTACTGAGGCGTTGTAGCCATCGATGATGTAGTTGACACCAAGGTCAGTACGCTCAGTTTCAATGCCATTGTCTGCATCAAAGCTTTGATATTTCACCATCGGCATAAATTGACCCCAGCCGATTTTCTGATTGAAGATAAAACCCGCACCAACGGCATAAGAATCACCCTGTTCACTTAAGAACACATCATCAGTGTCATAGTCGTAATAAGCCGCTTCAAAAGAAATAGCACCTGCCGCTAATTTCTTCTCAACTAACAAATCGACAGCTACTTGACTGTAATCACCGACATCCGTTGCTGATGCCGCACCATCACCTTTTGAACGTGCTGAAATACCAATAGTGAAAATATCTTTTGCACCTAGATAGTTACCTGTTCCGTAGTAACCAGGTTCTTTATCCCAGAAACTATATTGCAAACGACCGGCATACATAAGTTCGTCGCTTTGATTAGGGTTAGTCGTCACATCAGCAACACCGCTATAGAAAAAGATTTTGTCAGCTTCAAAGGCACCAAAAGAATAAGCAAGGCGTTGATCCAGTGCTGTACCGACAACAGCGGCACCTTCATCACGACCTATCGTTCCGCCATTCCAACCGTAACGTGCTGCGATGTTCTGCCAATAACCATCACCTGATGTGTAATAAGGACCAGCCATATTGGCACGACTACTTGGTGATAAGAATCGACCCGCCCAGATAGCAAGATCAGGTGTGATTTGGAAAATACCGGCGGCATCGATAACTTTCATCGATTCATCACCGTTCATTTCGGTATTAAACATACCTTTGATGTATTTATTTAAAGAGCCGCCAAAATAAAGACGGGCGCTATCAAGATTAAAGTCATTAGAGTTGCCACCATCATTTGCAGCATCTTCAACTGAACTGAAGCTACTACGAAGGCCAAAACCAACGCTGACATATTTGTCTTCACCAAAGGTGATGGTTCCGGCGGCTTGTGAAATTACGGGTGTCATACTGGCTGTAGTGGCTAAAGCAATGGCAATGGCTAGGCTTCTGTGTTTGATTTTCATGTGCTACCCCTGAAAGATTTTGGACATATAAAATTTCGACATATAAGTAGTTCACTGACTAGCGTCGTTGCTCATCAAAATTGAACTTCAGTAGCCATACTAGAGAGATGTCGCGCAACCTTAAATACGTCAAATTGCGTACAAACGATTACAGGGATCTGAGGTAGGCTTAACTTAAAATTTTAAACTGAGGACATTTAAATGAAGGCTAATAAGCAAAAAACCACTGCGGTATTATTACTGGGTGTTGTGTGTCTGAGCTTAAGTGCTTGTGGTGAATTTAGTTATAAACGCGGTGCGAGTGCGACAGACTTTCAGCTGCAGAAAAAAAGCTGCTCGACAGAATATGCGGTCGGAGTGGACCTTGAGTCATGCCTAGAAAAAAGCGGCTGGATAGTCGTAGGTGCCGATAAACCCCTGTTTGCTGAAGCAACCGCTACAACAAGGACGGTTCAACCGACCTCGGACGAAAAATTGACCACAGAAAAACCGGCCGATCCTTTGGAGTTGATTGCAATCGGATCGTGGTGGAAAACAGGGGCAGCTCCTAATGCATTGCTGGCTGATAGTGAACAATGTACGGCTGAACTAGGTGAGGGCCATCAAACCCAGAACAATATGAGCTTGGTTAGCAGAGGACTAGTAGGCTGCATGAGTGCTAAAGGCTGGTTTGCTTTAAAACAGTAAAAATACTGTAGATTAGTAATGATTGTTGCCTTTAATATCTGCAATTAAACTGCTGAATGACGAATAAATGTGTAGTGTTTACTTTTAACTAGATTTCGCTTCGCCTCTTATAGAATGTAATTTATTTGAGGCGAGTGAGGCCGCGGCGGTTCTTGTTTCAACGCCCAGTTTAATGAAGATATGTTCGGTATGTTTATTAATTGTTCTGGGGCTAGGGCCAAGTATTTCGCTAATACTTTTATCTGTTTTGCCCAGAATGATCCAATGCAGTACTTCGGATTCACGGTTGGTTAAATTAAAAATAGCTTTTAGTGCTTCGATTTGAGCCGATTCAGATTCTTCCCGTAATATTATCAGCCATTGCTCATCATTATGAATATCGGCAGGATTGAAAATAAGTTTGCCTGTAGGGCATTGCACAATAAGGGGCCTAAGCCTTTTTTCGCCACCAAGATGCAACTGAGCAACCCAGTGGTGAAATAGATCAGGCATGGCATAATCAGGCGGGGTAGCGCTATTCATATATTTAGCGATTAGCGATCTTGCCAAAGGTGTTTGCCATATAATTTTGCCCGTCTTAGGCAGCACTGCAATTGCAGCCTGACCAAAAGCATCAAGTGCGCCTTGCGTCTGATTCAATACACGTGAATTTCGAAGATGCGTATTCAAGCGAGCAAGCACTTCAATCGGGCTCAGTGGTTTAGTGACATAATCAATGCCACCCGAGGAAAACCCAGCAACAACATGCTTTGACTCTGTCAAACCTGTCATGAAAATAACGGGAATATGACGTGTATTTAAATCATTTTTTAAGTTGCGGCAGACTTCAAAACCATCCATTTCAGGCATCACGGCATCAAGCAGAATGATGTCAGGCGTGACCTTTCGACTGATCTCCAATGCTCTTTCACCACTGTTTGCAATTAATACGGTGTAGCCTGATTCCACTAAAGAATCATGCAGCAGCGCAAGCGTATCGGGTATGTCATCAACGATAAGCACTACAGCATCCTGTTGACTATTAGGCATTGGCAAGCTGCCTTTCAATAAATATTCTCATACTTTCCAATTCAAAATTGTCTGACATTCTACGTATATCGCTTATAAACTGTTCATGGTTAGTATCTTGTTGATCTAATTCAGTAATCAGTTTACGGACACCCACGACATAGCCCATATCAATCATTTCTAATAGTTGCTCGAGTACATCTATAGAAGGCAAGAAATTGGTATGGACTGAAGATGACGCAGGTACTATAGGCGCTGCTGGTTCAGGTGATAGTTCGGGTTCTATCCACTCGAGATTCAAACGTTCTCCTATCCAGTTTATCAGTTCCAATAAATTTAGCGGTTTCAGGATAAAGTCTTTATCTGAGACGCCAGATGAGTTTTCAAGATTTTTATCAAACGCGTTCGCTGAGATAATCCCTATCAGCACCTCGAAACGATGAATATTTCTAATCAAATGAATGGTTTCCCAGCCGTCCATTTCTGGCATGGCCAGATCCATAAAAATAATTTCAGGCTGAAATTCAGGATAGAGTTGCAAACATTCTGCTCCAGATGCAGCTTCTTTGACTTCAAAGCCCAAAGGCTCAAGGATATTGATCAAAAGCTCTCTATCGACGGACTCATTATCCACCACCAGTATTTTTCGTTTTGGACCTTTATAAGCAATTGGCATTTGCAGGGTAAGTGCAGATAGTTCTTCCTCAATGATAACTGTCGGCAAATACAACCGTACTTTAAATTGTGTGCCAACGCCTACTTGGCTTTTTACATTTAGCTCGCCGCCCATCAATTCAGTGAGTAACTTACTAATGGTTAAACCTAGGCCGGTCCCGCCGACACCTTTAGATTCAGTACCACGAACAAACGATTCAAAAATCGTTTCCAACTCGGATGATTTGATCCCTGGCCCGGTGTCTTCCACCTCCATCGATAAGAATTCACGTGCATAATTAAAACGTAAATTGATCGATCCTGTCTGCGTGTATTTGACAGCATTGCCAATAATATTGAGTAATATCTGGCTGAGGCGCTTCTGATCAGCGCGTACTACCTGTGGAATATCTGCACTTATCTCACAATTAAATTCCAAACCTTTGTTAATTGCCTGAAGCTTAAACATACTAATAATGTGTTGAATATATTCAGGCAGTCTTAGCGTTTTCACATCAAACTTTAATTTGCCATTTTCTATCCTTGCAATATCTAAGGTGCCTTCAATTAATGACAGTAAATGATCACCACTTCTGAGAATAACTTTAATGGCATGTCGATTCTTAACCTCATCAGAAGCATTATTATCGAGTAATTGGGCATAGCCTAAAATGCTATTTAGTGGCGTCCGTAATTCATGACTAATGCCTGTTACATAACGACTTTTAGCTTGATTTGCTTGTTCGGCAACTAAACGCGCTTGTTGTAATTCTTTATCGGTATAGTCATGCAATACAATTTCTCGCTGTAACAAGCCAGTCTGATAATTTGACTCTTGCTGAGCAACTTTTCGGCTTTTTGAAGTCAATATCAACCACCAGACTATAATGCCACTGACCAGTACCAATGCTGCAAATGCCTTTATAAATGCAGCCCTAAGTTCCGACAAAACATACGCAACATTATCAGTCACCGTTAACTCTATATGTAGGTAAATTAGACCAAAAATTGATGCGAGCAGTACAAATGTTAGCATCATCAAAAGCACATAATGTCCGATGCCACTATGAATATGAGACCACGCCGATCTTGGTAATAGCTTCATCATAACGCTCTGCCACTGCTCGCTTACTTTGGCGTGA
>JBLIKM010000111.1:0-6188 GCA_047636295.1 Methylophagaceae bacterium | reverse complement strand
GGAAGATGTCGCTAAACTTAAGGTTAAAAATCCCAATGAATTGGCTTTTGTGACTCAAACCACCTTGTCAGTTGATGATGCCTCAGTAGTTATCGATGCACTTAAGAAATATTTCCCCAAAATTAATGGCCCACGCAAAGATGATATTTGCTACGCCACTCAAAATCGTCAAGATGCCGTTAAAAACCTTGCAGAACAATGCGATGTTGTGCTGGTGGTAGGGTCTAAAAATAGCTCTAATTCAAATCGGCTACGTGAACTTTCTAATAAATTAGCTACACCTGCTTACTTGATTGATAGTGCCCAGGACATTGATCCTAACTGGTTTATAGATATGAATATAATTGGTTTAACAGCTGGTGCATCTGCACCGGAAATATTAGTACAAGATGTAGTGGCGCGTTTGAAAACCTTAGGTGTTAATCATGCTGATGAGAATGATGGTATACGTGAGACGGTAGAATTCTCTATGCCTAAGGCGTTGAGAATTGATATTTCTGAGCTTGCACGTTCTCGCTAACTATGCCATTCCTGCCCGTATTTTTATGGACTGATATTTTAATTTACGTATTGCTTGCAGTCGTGGTATCAGCCGTTTTATATATTCGCCGCCACCCACATTTACGGGCACCGTGGAAATTAGTCTTATTACGTAAGCGTGGCGTTATTTCGATAATGATTTTACTGTGTTATGTCGCTGTAGGACTATTAGATTCAGTGCATTTTCGAACCGCTTTATCAACACAACAAGCCAGTGATGTAACGCATTACTCGACAGACGTCATGACTTTACTCGATTTGGCTATTTTGCCATTGCGGCAACAAGTTGAAAAAACCTATTCTGCACCTTTAGCTACCCGCTTATTTGTTCGAGAGATGGCAACAGCGGAAGATGGCACGCTCAAGTACGATTACCCCAAATTATTATATGCCGGCTCTCATTTGAAAAAGGGGCAGGATAAATGGTCTGATATTAGACATAGTGTGATGATTAACTCGCTGTGGGTATTACTTGTTTGGTCTGTTGTGTTTATTTTAATGAGTGTCTATCTGGCTAGGCGACACCTCGCCACATGGCGTAAAACAACACGGAAAATAGTGATGGGTGAATTAAATTATCCATACCGAACCGTACTTTTTATGTTGCTGATGTTGTTACTCCTTGGTTTTAACCTTGCAGTGTTAAGTAGCCAGTATCATATCTTAGGCACAGATAAAGTCGGACAAGATGTGTTGTATCAAACCTTGAAGAGTGTTCGCACCGGCCTTGTTATTGGTACCTTGACTACGTTGGTTATGTTACCGCTAGCCTTATTTATGGGTATCGCTGCCGGTTATTTTAAAGGTTGGATAGATGATGTTATTCAATACATATACACCACCTTGAACTCAATTCCTGGCGTATTGCTTATTGCCGCCGCGGTACTGATGTTGCAGGTTTATATGAATAATAACCCAGAAAGTTTTGTTACGATTGCTGAACGGGCTGACATGCGCTTATTATTTTTATGCATTATTCTAGGCTTAACCAGCTGGACGGGTTTATGTCGAATTTTGCGCGGTGAAACCCTGAAGTTACGCGAAGCAGAATATGTGCTTGCAGCAAGAGCACTTGGTGCGGGCAGTTTGACAATATTGCATCGTCATATATTGCCTAATTTGATGCACATCGTGATGATTGCCATTGTGCTAGATTTCAGTGGTCTAGTACTGGCTGAAGCAGTGTTGTCTTATGTGGGTGTCGGTGTTGATCCGTCAATGATCAGTTGGGGCAATATGATTAATAGTGCAAGATTGGAAATGGCGCGTGATCCTGTTGTTTGGTGGTCGCTCACGGCTGCTTTTATTTCAATGTTTACCTTAGTGTTAGCTGCTAATTTATTTGCTGACGTGGTGCGTGATGCCTTTGATCCACGTATGCAGGCCTCACAATGAGTCCAGTACTGTTAGAGGTAAAGGGGCTAAAAACGTGGTTAGGTAAAACATCACAAGCTTTACGCGCAGTAGATGGTGTTGATTTCACTATTGCGCGAGGTGAAACCTTTGCTTTGCTAGGTGAATCTGGCTGTGGAAAATCAATGACAGCTTTGTCATTACTGCGATTGAATCCTCATCCTATTAGTCGTGTTGTTGCTGGTGAAATTAAACTTTTAGGTGATGATTTACTAGGCTTATCTGAATTGGAGATGCAGCATATTCGCGGGCGTCGAATTGCGATGATTTTTCAGGAACCGCAAAGTTCTCTTAACCCCGTATTGTCAGTTGGTAAACAAATTGGCGAATGTTTGCAGTGGCACTTTGGCTTAAAAGAGCCGGCATGTCATGAGCGTGTTATTGCTTTGCTGGATTCTGTGGGTATTCCTGATCCTCAGCAACGCATTAATGACTATCCACATCAATTATCTGGTGGCATGAAACAGCGGGTGATGATTGCCATGGCCCTAGCCGGTGAGCCAGAGCTATTAATCGCAGATGAACCGACGACAGCATTGGATGTTACGATTCAGGCTCAGATTCTAGATTTATTAAAACAAATTCAACGTGACACTGGCATGGCTATTTTGCTGATCAGTCATGATTTAGCCGTGGTTGCTCAAATGGCCGATCACGTAGCAGTGATGTATGCGGGGCAAATTATTGAAACCGCGACGCGTGAACGGTTTTTTAATCACCATAAACATCCTTATACTGATAAGTTATTTCAAGCCTTGCCGACTGAACAAAAACGCGAACAACGTTTAACAGTTATTAAAGGCAGTGTGCCAGTATTAACACAAGAATTTACCGGTTGCCGCTTCGTTGAACGCTGCGATCATGCTTTAGCACTTTGTCATACTGTGGTACCTCAATGGTATCAAGAGGATAGACATGGTGTTCTATGCCACTTATTTGATCCAGATAAAATAATTGAACAAAAAAATGTGCCTCTGGATCTTCATTCATCGCCTTTATCTGAAGTATTGCCAGCGGATAAAGTCATCCTAAATATAAAAGCCTTACGAGTACATTTTCCGATTCGTAAAGGATTATTTCAGCGTGTTGTGGGCAATGTAAAAGCGGTTGATGATGTGGCGTTAGCACTTAAACAATCTGAAACACTTGCTTTGGTTGGTGAATCTGGCTGCGGCAAGACGACGGTTGGTAAAGGGATCTTGCAGCTGGTTTCAGTTACTTCTGGAGAAGTGAATTATCAAGGTGCTGATCTGACTCAATTGTCAGAAAGAGAATTAAAACAACACCGTTCATCATTACAGATAATATTTCAAGATCCTTTTGCCTCAATGAACCCACGGATGACGGTTACTCAGATCATTGAAGAAGGATTGTCAGCGAATAAATATGTAAAAAATCCATCTGCGAAACAAAGGCGCGTTGATGAATTATTAACACGAGTAGGCTTACATTCAGACATTAAACATCGATATCCACATGAGTTTTCAGGTGGTCAGCGTCAGCGTATTTGTATCGCTCGAGCATTGGCAGCAGATCCTGAGATCATTATTTGTGACGAGCCAACAAGTGCCCTAGACGTGTCGGTACAAGCTCAAATACTTAACTTGTTACGTGAAATTCAACATGAATTTGGTTTGTCTTATCTTTTTATTACTCATAATATTTCGGTAGTGAACTATTTAGCTCATCGCGTTGCGGTTATGTATTTAGGGCGAATTGTTGAGCAGGGGCAACGTGATGAGGTATTAAATTCTCCGAAGCATCCTTATACACGAGCATTATTAGCTGCAGTACCAGAACTTGATATTGATAAAAAAGTGATGCGCTTAGAAGGGGAATTACCATCGCCAGCAAACCCACCATCTGGTTGTCATTTTCATCAACGTTGCCCGAATGTCATGCCTAAATGTCTACTTGCTTACCCTGAACGAACTGATTTATCCGCTACCCATGAAGTACGGTGTTTTTTATATGAGGAAAATAAATAATGGATTCTCAAACCCAATTAGAACTTGAAGCCGCTGCATTTCGTCGCTTGACGGCTCATTTACAACAACGAACAGATGTACAGAATATTGACTTGATGGAACTTGCTGGTTTTTGCCGTAATTGTTTATCAAAATGGTACTTGACTGCAGCCGAAGAAAAAGGCTTAACAATGGATTATGAAAAAGCCCGTGAACATGTTTACGGCATGCCTTATGCTGACTGGAAAGATAAACATCAATCAGGCCCTAAGCTTTAATCATGTTTACAACTAAGCGCATGTAGTTTTTGAGCTAAGGCATCAGTATCGATAGTATTTTTTTCTTTGGGCTGTAACACTTTAACTGTCCTAATCGTACTGCGAATTTGTTGTAGGTAATTACGGCAACAGCGACAAATTAAAAGGTGGAAAAACAGCCCAATACGTTTCAGTAGTGGTAGGTCACCATTTAAGTAGTCGCTGGCTTCTTCTGTTAGGTCTTTACACTGAATCATCTTACTTAATTGTCCTGAAATTTATCGATACATTGGTGTAAGCCTGTTCGAGCTCTATGGAGCAACACCCGAGCATTAGACGCAGAGATGTCAAGAATGTTACAAACTTCTTCCATTTTTAACCCTTCCATGTCATACATATTAAGCGCCGCACGTTGTAAAGGAGGCAGTTTTTGGAAGGTTTCTTCGATAGCCGCTTGCAGCTGGTCATTGGCCAATAAGGCTTCGGGCGTTGCTTCTTCCCAAGCTAAAACATCATCCAATCGGTGACCGGTATTATCAAAGTGATCCGAAGAGATGGACTGCCAGCCATCATCAAGTGAAATCATCCGGTTTTCTCTTCGTACACGACTTTTAGCGCCATTGCTCACAATATGAAGTAACCATGTTTTGAGTGAGGAGCGACCTTCAAACTTTGGCAATGCCTTAATGGCAGAAATCCATGCATCTTGAACTACTTCATCAGCAAAGGCTTCGCCGACAATAGCACGAGCAACTGATAGCATCAGATTATGGTAGTTTGAAACAATCAATTCAAAAGCCTTTTCATCGCCATTAATAAGATCAGCGATCAACACCTTTTCATTTATGTTATTAGAATTTTTTTTCATTAAGTTTGTAACAAAATAGTTTAATGCCTGTCTATGTTAACAAGCCTGATCATGCATTGGCTGGTTAGCTTACATTATTCACAATATTTTTATAACACTATAGGAAATTTTTATGTCTATTACTACTAAAAAAACAACGATTGCATTAGCGGCTAGCGTTGCATTGTCAGCAGGCTTAGCTTTATCTCCCATGATCGCAAGTGCTGATGCTAACCCTTTTGCATCTGCTGAATTATCTAGCGGTTATATGCAACTTGCTGAAGGTCATAAGACTGGAGAAGGTAAGTGTGGTGAAGCAAAATGTGGTGCTGATAAGAAAGCAGCCCACGAAGCTACGTGTGGTGCTGATAAGAAAGCAGCCCACGAAGCTACATGTGGAGCTGATAAAAAAGCAGCCCACGAAGCTACATGTGGAGCTGATAAGAAAGATAAAATGGAAGAAGGCACATGTGGTGCTAATAAATAAGATAGTAATTTCGAGTCATATATAATGAAAAGGGCTCTGCGGAGCCCTTTTTTGATTTAGAAGGAGAGAGTAATGTCAGCCTGTAAATTAATGACCGGTCTGCAGAATATGTTGGACACTACCAAAAAAATTGATTTTTTAGCACCTTTAGTCTTAAGACTATATTTAGCTCCGGTATTTTGGATGGCGGCTAATAATAAATGGAACCCATTTGATAGTGAAAGTTCATTGAATGGCACTATCCAATGGTTCGATGATTCTTTAGGCTTGCCATTTCCAGAGCTTATGGCTTATTTAGCATGGGGTACAGAGTATTTCGGTGCAATTTTCTTAGTGCTGGGTCTCGCAGTACGTTGGATTAGTATTCCGTTAATGGTGACAATGGTGGTGGCAGCAACAACTGTCCATTGGGGAAATGGTTGGTTAGCGATAGCAGAACCCAGTGCCCAATTAGATGCAGCGCGTTCTATTTTGCAAGAACATGGCAATTATGAGTGGCTGACTCAAAATGGTCGTTTTGTGGTTTTAAATAATGGTATCGAATTTGCCACTACTTATTTCATTATGTTGCTGGCGTTATTTTTTATCGGTGCAGGTAATTATTTTAGTGCTGATTATTGGATTGCTAAAAAATCCGCCAATTGTTCAAAATAGCTAAATTCTATGTTTAGGAGTGT
>JBLIKM010000110.1:0-6213 GCA_047636295.1 Methylophagaceae bacterium | reverse complement strand
AAAAGCACCTGAAGTAACGCCTGCCTCTTTAGCGATACTATCAACACCAATTCCAGCATAGCCATTGCTTCTAAAACCTTTACTTGCTGCCTTGATAATACGCTTTCTAGTTTCATTTTTTTTGCTTAATTTCGTCATTTAACTATCCTAACCCTTGATAATATTCTCATTATAACGCTGTTTTTACTATAAATATACCAATCGTTATATTTTATGTTGACAATATAACGATCACTATATAATATAGCCTCAACTACAGAATATAACGATCTATATATTACGTGGTTGAGACTGAAGTTGGCTGAAAACAACGCCGGCTAATTATTGACAATTAACTTAACTATTATTGGATAATACTATGCCATTAACAATTACGATTACTGAAGGGGTTATCCCCGCGGGCTCTGAAAAAGAGGCTGTTTCGAAAATTACTTATTCCATGCTTAAACATCACGGCCTTTTAGGTAATACGGTTATGACACCTAATATAACTGCACATGTTTCAGTACTGCCTAAAAATTCTACTTTTTCGGGTGGGGAAGAATTCTCAGGCGTTTGGATAGAATGGAAGGTGCCTACATTTGCTTTTGCTTCAAGAGAAATTCAATTGGCTCATTTTGCCGAAGCAACTGAAATTATTAGAGCGTTATCTGACGGAAAACAGCCGATAGAACATATTTACTCGAATGTTATTCATACGGTAGATGGGTCATGGAATTTCAACGGCATCGCTATGACCAATGTAGAAATTGGTGAAGAAATTTCAAAAGGATAATCGGTCTTTCACCATTTTGTGTAAGGAATATTTTTTCCTCCCTAGTTTATATTTTGAACAGGAAGAGGTGAAATCGACAAATGTACAAAAAAACAATCTATAACAACAGGCGAACCTTTGGTGGCCGTGTTGTTATTCAAAATAATTTAACTTTTAAAAGAGAAATAATATGTTTAAGAAAATAGCTGTTGCAAGTTTATTAGTCATGGTTTCAACGAGTGCCTTTGCGGGTCAAAAAATGTGTACGCCAATAGGTGGTATGGCAATGCCAACATTCTCTCCTCAAGCTGATGGTACGGTGAGAATAACGGCACCATTGATTGGTAGTTTTAGTGGAGCAAGTGGGACTATCACTGCACAACGAGAAACTAAGCGTGGCTTGGAAATGGATATGAACCACTATTTCTTAAACAATACGGGGGGAGCATTTCACACGGTAGATCACGCTGAGTTAACCGCAGTACCTGGTAAAGCGGGAAATTTTATGATTGAGATTAATTACTCAATTGAGAAAGAATCAACGACCGGTACATTCAAAGATTATGAGGGTGACTTCACAAGTTACGGCTTAGTAGATTTGAATAATATGGAAGGGCTAGTGCGTTACAGCGGTGAGATTTGTAAATTATAATTAATAATATAGAAGACTAGCCCGTACCAAATAGTACGGGCTAGTGCTGTTTTTATACAGTCAATTAATTAGTTTTGAGCCTGCAGGTGCTGCCTAGGATCACTAACGAAGACTCAGAGCTTGTCGTTGCATCAGCTCACTTATATTGCTTTCGCAGATCCTAAGTATGCATGTCTCTTAAGATAATGTAACACGGGGTATGTCTATGAACATGTTAGATACGGCTCGTTTTGCCGCTTTTATTGGTATTGATTGGCCGGATGCAAAGCATGATATTTGTATTCACAGTGCTGACGGTGATGAACAAGAGCTTGATATTATAGTTCATCAATCGTATTGGGCGGGCGAGTTTTATCGTCAACAACGTACCAAGGCAAATACACATCAGACGGCGTTACGTGCTCTTGTATTTATATAGATCAGCATTCTTTATGGTTGCTGACAAACACGCACGGCCTATGATGAGGTGGTTTATCTTAAAGGCCTGTAGCGAAGAGGATCACCACTGCTGCAAAAGCTAAATGATTTGACTGTATACCTCAGGGTGTGAAGCAGACATTAATTGTTTTAAGACTACGCCATTGTTGTAAATATTTGGTTTTCAGTTAACACTGACAATATATTACGAATGAGAGAACAATATTTGATGAAGACGTCAATGAAAAAGGTCGCTACTAAAGACAGTGAACATCCAAAGAAGCAGTTGCTCTACAAGTTCCTTTTGTTATTCGCAGTGTTAATAGCTTACTTTTCGTATCTTAGTGTTCAATACGACATGATCACGGGAGGGATCGCATCTATCTTAACATGGTCCTTCTTTGTTCTATGTACGCCAATCGCAGATGCTGGATTTCTATTAGACTTCCCGCTACGCTTATTATTTGGTGTTCGTATGTTATTTTCCGAGATAGCTGTTTGGACATTAGCTATTACCATCAACATCATTTCATTACTTTATTTCGCTGAATATTATGAGACAACGACACTAACAAGACTGTTACATCAAATTTTAACGATGCCATATCCTTACTGGGCCGTAATTTTACTTTCCCTAGCAGGGACATTTCTATCTATTCGATTCGCTGATGAACTCATGGATGTTGTACATCATCGTGATAGGGATTTCTTTCATCGTCATAGTTATAAACATGAATTGCTCATGATTGCGTTTTTTATAGCAGTATTTATTGGATACTACGAATTGATAGCTTCGCTTGGTATTGAAGTAAATGTCTGAGATGAAGGTATGGTATTGTTCAGTATTAGATAGGGAAGTCATCAACATAGTTGTCTGGCATACTTTACAAATTCGGTACAGCTTTCGACCCAATAGTGTTATTCGGGCCTACTTTCAGTGATTTTATCTTCTTCGAAATAATCGGGCTAATTTTTACCCGCTCAGCCATTTTAAAATAGTGATTAAGCAGATAAAATAATATTGTCGCAGTTCTGAGCCTTGTATCAACGTAATCCCCTCTTTTTTGTAAGACAATATTACGAGTTAACATCTAAATACAGCTCTCTGAAATTGATTTCCGAACAACATAAGGATCTATAATGAATTATCGATTACCCATTTTTGCATCGAGCGTGTTGATCTTTACAAGCAATATTTCAATCGCCGGTGAGGATTCAAGGCAAATGGTTGAACTGCCAGAAATGATGCAACAGCATATGATGTCAAATATGCGTGATCATTTAGTGACTATTAATGAAATACTAATATACATGGCAAACGACCAACTCGACCAAGCAGCAGATATTGCAGAATCACGTCTAGGAATGAGCTCACTAAAATCGCATGGCGCAAGTCATTTGGCTAAGTTTATGCCGGAAGGGATGCAACAGGTGGGTACAGAAATGCATAGAGCAGCAAGTCGCTTCGCGCTAAAGGCCCAGGAAGGATACGCATTACCTGCTTATAACGCCCTGTCTAAAGTCACCACTTCTTGTGTTGCATGCCATACGGCTTATCGTATTCGGTGATTAAAATTGTGCTTCACACTGTGATCGCGTAGGAAAATAAATATGTCCCATTTTTAGTCCCGATGATTGTATGCAATAGATTTTGAGACTCACACATTACCTTATGAGGATTTACTATACGGGTGATGAATATGCTCATGCAGATAAAGCCAAAGGCAATAACTTTATAACTATGCCCTAGAAAATTAAAACCATCTGTCATGTCAGAGTTAAAGTGTAAATAAGGTCTTAGTCATTGACATTAAATAGACGGCATAAAAAATATAACCACATCATAAGATTGGATGAGCCATGAGTCGAGTTCAGATAATTAAATAGCGTATAATAATATTTACTAATAATTTTAAATGGCATTAATTTTGCTAGTATATTAACTTCATTGTAATCAGTAAACTGAGCATAAATAAAATGAAAAATAATCAGCCAGTCACAAATGTAGAGGTTACATTTCCTGATGATGAGGAAATAATATCAACAACGGACCTTAAGGGCGCCTTGACTAGTTATAACGATACATTTCTTAATATTAGTGGTTTTAGCCCAGATGAATTAGATGGTGTTAACCATAATATTGTGAGGCACCCCGATATGCCTGCTGCAGCATTTGCTGACTTGTGGAAAAGTATGAAGTCTAGTGATCATTGGATGGGCATTGTAAAAAATCGGTGTAAAAATGGTGACTATTATTGGGTGGATGCCTACGTTACGCCCGTAGTTGAGAAAGGTGAAGTGACTGGTTATGAATCTGTTAGAAGTAAACCATCTCCTGAACGAGTGGAACGAGCGAACAAAATCTATCGTGATATTAATGCTGATTTAAAGCCCACTATTGGTCGCTTCTTCGAACGATTATCACTGGCTAAGCGGACACTCTTTGCGGGTATAGTCAGTTTAATACTTGCTGGAGCGGCAATATTTAGCACACAAGCTAATATGGGAGAGTTCTCAATCCTATTTGGAACAGTAGTCGGGTTAATTTCATTATACCTAGGTAACCAATGGGCTTTATTACCCCTGCAGCAAGCTGTAAAAGTGGCACAAAAAGAAGTAAACAATCCTTTGATGGCTGTTATTTATACCGGACGTTCCGATGAAATTGGTCAAATCCAATTACCGAGAATGATGTTGCAGGCAAAAGTGCGTACTATTTTAGGGCGCATTAATGATGCTTCTGTCTCTATTACACAATCATCAAGTACAAGTTCTGATGCGATTAAAGGCATTAATAGTTCATTGTCAGCTCAAGCAAGTGAAACAGAACTTGTGGCAACAGCAATAACAGAAATGGCAGCATCGGTGAGCGAAGTTGCTGCTACGGCAGCACATGCCTCTACGATTGCTGCAGACGCTGATAGTCATTCACAAGAAGGCTTAAAACATGCCTCTGGAGCTGCAGACGGTCTGCAAAAAATGACTGCTGCTGTTGATAATATCGCTGGTGTAGTGTCTCAACTAGCAGAAGATACTAAAAATATTGATTCCATCCTTAATGTTATTCAGAGTGTTGCAGAGCAAACTAATTTATTAGCTTTAAATGCAGCCATTGAAGCCGCGCGTGCTGGGGAGCATGGTCGTGGTTTTGCTGTCGTCGCTGATGAAGTAAGAACATTAGCCAGTCGAACCCAACAATCAACAGAAGAGATCCAGCTTCTTATAAGTAAACTTAATAAGGCGGTAGAAATGTCAGTATCTGTTTTAAAAGATAGTCAGGAGTCTGCTAGTTCAAGCGAGGGCCAAATTACTAATGCGATTGAATCATTACAAGGCATCGCACAACAAATTCATAATATTAATGATCTGAATGCTCAAATAGCAAATGCCGTTAAAGAGCAAAGTAGTGTGAGTGAAGAAGTCAGTGGTAATGTAAATAGAATCAGCCATACCTCATCACAAGCCCTAAATGGTGCTAATGACGCTGAAAAATCTGCTATAGCACTGGCAGGTCAAGCGAGTGATTTAGGTAATATGATAGTTCGATTTAGAGCTTAACTACCGTCCGCATTTTAAGATACGCTGATAACAAATAGATACGGTCCCAAGATTGATAGAACATTAGAGCTTTAAGTTTAATTTTATATAACGCTTGTCAACGTACCATGAAAGCTAATATTCTATCAGGACTAACGGAACACCTATAGCAGAGCAGTGCGCAGACGTTAAATGACTGACCGCTTTGGCTACATAAGTTTTTTACTGAGTGAATAACTTTCTAATTTGTAGCGAGTCAACCAACTGCGTGAGAGGCTTGCAACTGCTTTTTGACAAAGGGTTAAATAAAGTACTTGAAGCTACTTATTTTATATAAGTCTGCAGCCCAAATACTAATTAATACTATAAAGATTACACTGCATCCTATCCACATGTTTTTTCATTCTATATAATCAGCATTACATTCGAACTTAGTTGGAACAACAAAACAATGAATAGCGCTCCTACGCATAAACCACGCCCGATGGTTGACCTTTTACTTAGCATCATATTACCGTCTTTCATTCTAATGAAATTTAGTGGTGAAGATGATTTAGGCGCCAGTGGCGGTTTGATTGTTGCTCTTGCTTTCCCGCTCGGATGGGGACTTTTTGAGTTAATAAAATATAGAAAATTCAATTTTATCGCCCTGTTAGGCTTGGTCAGTGTTTTACTTACGGGTGGTATTGGTTTATTTGAACTTGATACTAAATGGTTGGCTATAAAAGAAGCGACTATTCCTGGCTTGATAGGTATTGCCGTTTTAGTCTCCACCTTTACGCCTTATCCCCTAATAAAAACATTGCTTTTTAATCCTGCAATTATGGATGTTAAAAAGATTAAACAAAAGCTA
>JBLIKM010000109.1:0-6259 GCA_047636295.1 Methylophagaceae bacterium | reverse complement strand
GTAAAGATTTGCCACACATCTCCCGTGCTCGTGCAATGTCATACACCGTATCAGCTGTCGCGGCTAAGCCTCCTGTAAAGTTATCTTGACCAATTTTACCCTGCATAACAACCAATTTATCAGGTTGTAAAACCGCTTGATATTGTTCATAGGCTTCAGCAAAAACACGTACTTCCAATCGAGCAGTTTGATCATCTAAGGTTATAAATGCCATTCTGCCACCATTTTTACCTTTCATGGTGCGAATTGCAACAATTAAGCCTGCTGTAATGACAGGAATTTCATTGCGCTGATAGCCTTTAGCTTCAGGTGCATCTAATTCATTAATTCTTTTCGGAATAAATTTTGACAGTTCTTCAATATAGCGATCAATAGGATGACCGCTTAAATATAAGCCGAGCGTTTCTTTTTCAGCTATCAATAACTGTTCTTCTGACCATTCAGGTGCGTCATCTAAAGGTTCTTCAATATGTTTTTCTTCATCGACGGTCATCAAGCCAAACATGTCATTTTGACCGCTATCATTATTACGACGATGTTGATCGGCAATTTGTAGGGCTTTAGTTAAGCTCGCAGCTAAACTTGCTCGATGGCCACCCAGTGAATCTAATGCGCCTGATTTGACTAAGGAATTCATCACGCGTCGGTTGATCTTTTTCATATCAACCCGCTGACAGAAATCAAACAAACTAGTAAAAGGTTTACCCTTTTGTCGTTGTTCAATGATGCCTGCTAAGGCCGCTTCACCGACCCCTTTAATCGCACCTAGGCCATAACGAACGGATGATTCATCTTCAACGGTAAATTTAATTTTACTGTGATTAACATCGGGCGGTAACACCTTCAATTTCATATCCCGACATTCATCAATCAATCCCACAACCTTGTCGGTATTATCCATATCGGCAGATAATACCGCCGCCATAAAGGCGGCTGGATAATGAGCTTTTAGCCATGCGGTCTGATAAGCAACAAGGGCATACGCTGCTGAGTGAGATTTGTTAAAACCATACTCGGCAAATTTTTCCATCAAATCAAAGATCGGACCGGCCGTCTTTTCATCAATGTCACGTTTTTGTGCGCCTTCTAAGAATAAAGCACGCTGTTGCGCCATTTCTTCCGCTTTTTTCTTACCCATAGCACGGCGTAACATATCCGCGCCACCCAAGCTATATCCTGCCAAGACTTGGGCGATTTGCATCACTTGTTCTTGATAAACGATAACACCGTAGGTCGGTTTTAATACCGGCTCAAGCTCAGGATGCGGGTAATCAACTTTAGCCCGACCATGTTTACGATTAACAAAGTCATCCACCATGCCCGACTGCAATGGACCGGGCCGGAATAAGGCTACCAAGGCGACAATATCTTCAAACGTATCAGGTTTTAAGCGCTTAATAAGCTCTTTCATACCACGTGATTCAAGCTGAAACACCGCCGTGGTTTCAGCACGTTTTAACAGATCATAACTAGGTTTATCATCTAATGGTAAGTTAGTAATGTCGATTTTAGCGGCTTGGTCAGGCGGCAACATCGCCTTGACATTTTTCACCGCCCAATCAATCACCGTCAGTGTTTTTAAACCCAAGAAATCGAATTTAACCAAACCCACACTTTCGACATCATCCTTGTCATATTGCGACACCAAACCTGCACCATTGTCTTCACAATAAATGGGGGTATATTCAGTTAGGGCTTTCGGGGCAATAACAACACCACCAGCATGTTTACCCACATTTCGTGTCAAACCTTCTAACTGTAAGGCTAGGTCGATTAGGGTCTTAACATCTTCTTCTTTGTCATAACGCTCTTTCAACAATGGCTCTTGTTCCATTGCTTTGGTCAGGGTCATTTTAATTTCAAACGGGACTAATTTAGCAAGGCCATCCACTAAACCATAAGGAAAACCTAATACACGACCCACATCACGCAATACCGCTTTGGCAGCCATCGTGCCGTAAGTAATAATTTGCGATACATGGTCGCGACCATAATGCTGTGATACATATTCAATAACGCGATCACGGCCTTCCATACAAAAATCGATATCAAAATCGGGCAGCGATACCCGTTCAGGATTCAAAAATCGTTCAAATAACAAATCATATTGCAGCGGATCAATATCGGTAATATTTAAGGAATAAGCAACCAAGGATCCGGCACCCGAACCCCGGCCCGGCCCTACAGGTACTTCATTATTTTTAGACCACTTAATGAAATCGGCAACGATTAAGAAATAACCCGGAAAGCCCATTTCATTTATTACATCCAACTCAATCTGTAAGCGGTTTTCGTATTCTGCACGCCTTTCTGCCAGTACATTTGGATCAGGAAATAACACGGGTAAACGTTGTTCTAAACCCTCATATGATTCTTGACTAAAAAATTCAGCAATGGTCATGCCTTCCGGTACAGGAAAATCGGGTAAAAAATGCTGGTCTAATACCAGTTCAACATTGCAACGTTTAGCGATCTCAATTGTATTTTCGATAGCCTCAGGGATATCACTGAATAAGGTAACCATTTCTGCAGGTGTTCGTAAATATTGCTCTGGCGAATAATTGCGTGGGCGACGAGGATCGTCTAATAAGCGACCTTCATTGATACATACTTTCGCTTCATGCGCTTCGAAATTTTCTGTCACTAAAAATCTTACATCATTAGTCGCCACCACCGGCAAGTCATGTTTGATCGCTAGATCTAGGGCGGCATTAAGATAACGTTCCTCATCTTCACGACCAGTGCGAACCAATTCTAAGTACAATCTATCAGGAAATAATGTTTGCCAATGTGCAGCAATAGCATCGGCTTCTTCAGGCAGATTATTCAGTAAGGATCTGCCGAAAATCCCATCTCGCCCACCTGCTAAACAGATCAAACCATCACTTTGACCATCTAACCATTCTAGATCAAGCATGGGCACGCCCAAGTGTTGACCTTCCATATAGGCACGCGACAACAGACGACAGAGATTATGGTAGCCCACCATATCCTGACAAAGCAGCACAAAACGGCTCGTTTTTTTAGCGTCGTCAGGATCGCGTAAACGTAAATCAGCACCCAGAATAGGCTTTAAACCCGCATCTCGAGCTGCCGTATAAAGCTTCACTGCAGCAAAAAAGTTATGCTGATCGGTAATCGCTATTGCCGGCATACCGGCATCGGCTACCGCAGACACTAAGGGTTTAATACGGACTAAACCATCCACCAATGAATATTCAGTGTGAAGATGTAAATGGACAAACTCAGCATTCATATATAGCTATTAACTCAAGTTACTACGGAAAAGTGACAGGATCGGGCTTAATGCCACGGCCTAAAGTGCCATCGACAATAACCTCAGCTTGCCGTTTACCCATCATAAAGGCTTCTTCCTGTGTCATGGCGGGTTTAAATGCTTCAGCTGATTCCGTTGCACCATTATCTTTTTTCAAATAAATGGTCTGAGTTGGATAGGCAAACTCAACATCTAATTGTTTAGCTAATCGTAAGATATCAACTAAAAAACGATGCCGCTCTCTTAATTCAGTATTCCAATCGGGTGTCTCCCAAAATACATAGACCAGAATATCAAGCGAGGCTGGACCATATTCATTGAAATAAACGTGATAGTAATCTTTACGCATATAGGGATGCAGCTGAATGAGAGTACGAATACCTTCACAAAATGCATCGATTTTTTCCGGTGTAGTTGCATAGGTCAATGCCAGCATCGTTCTCATTCGGCGATAGCGACGCGCCCCCATGTTATCAACCTCACTTGTCGTAAGCATAGCATTAGGCAGTGTTATCAATGAGTTATAAAATGTTCTAATCCGTGTGCTTCTAAAACCAACCTTTTCGACAGAGCCTTCAACATCACCAATAACCACCCAGTCACCGATATGGAATGGACGATCAAGCAATACCGTTAAGGAACCAAAGAAGTTACCTAATAAGTCTTTAGCCGCTAAAGCAAACGCCAAACCACCTAGGCCAAGCCCTGCTAATAAGCTACTCACATCAACATTTAAATTATCGGCGACAAAGACGATGCCAATAACGACCACAAATACTTTGAGACTTTTGGTCACCATCGGTACTAATAAGTCATCAAATTTGCTTGCGGTCCGACTCACTTTTTTCATCATCAAGGCATCTAAAATATCAACTAGACGGAAGGCACTCCAAATTCCCGACAGACTGACCAATAATTTGACAGCAATCGAAATAATTGACCACGCTAAAGAAGGTAAGGCAAGCAAGCTCAAACCTGCCCACCAGACTAAGGCCATCGCCATCAAGCCCAGCGGTCTTAATATCGCACTATCTAAACTTTCAAACGCTGCGTGACCTTTCAGCCAACGCACCATGTATATTTTTAGTATCCATGCAACCGCTTTATCCGCAAATGAACCTAAGATAATGACTAAAAGCAGCCCCATCCATTGCCAATATTCCAGTAAAAAACCACCCGTTAACGCCGAAGGTAATAGCGAACGAATATTAATTTCTGTAATGGGTTGCATCAGATGACTCAAAGATGAACCGTCATCCGTCGTGCTTACCTCATCTTGAGACACAATAGCAGCAGCATTACCTTCGGCATAAACACCGCCATTTATGCCCATAAATGACATTAATAACAGACAAATTACAAATACATATCTCATGCTAAATTAACTCTCTTTCAGGATCAGGGGCATAACTCAACACCGTGTTTGCTGCCTGTTTCCATTGTTGACTGGCAAATAATTCGTCTCTATCCATACCATGACGACCATGTAATCGGACTAACCTCAGATGTCTGAGCGCATCATCTTTCACTTTCAAGCCATCAATCACTTGAATAACACTTTCAGGTTTATTACAGACCAACACCATGTCACAGCCCGCATCCAATGCCACTTCTGCACGTTCTAAACTATTACCCATCACCGCAGCACCTTCCATGCTGAGATCGTCACTCAATACTGCACCTTGGAAACCTAAACGATCACGTAAAATTTCTTTTATCCAAAACGGTGAAAACCCAGCTGGTAAACTATCACTTTGTTCATAAACGATATGAGCAGGCATAATGCCCGCCAACTCCGTTTTACATAAGCGGCTAAAGGGCAACATATCAGCTTGAATCATATCTTCGAAATGACGTGAATCAACGGGTAGACCTAAATGTGAATCCACTTCAACAGCGCCATGGCCGGGAAAATGTTTGCCAACTGCCGGCATCCACGCCCGTTTCATACCTTGAATATACGCGTGAGCCATCGATGCCACTGCTTCAGGATCACGATGAAAAGCACGATCACCAATGATCTCACTGACGCCGTAATCCAAATCTAAAACAGGTGCAAAACTAAAATCAACTCCCACCGAACGTAATTCCGCAGCCATCAACCAGCCGGTTTTTTCAGCATATTCCAATGTTTGTTGAGGATGTTGCATATAGTGTTTACCCAAGGCACCTATTGGCGGTAAACGGGTAAAGCCTTTTCTGAATCGTTGAACACGGCCCCCTTCATGATCCACTGAAATAATCAGATGCGGATCACGCAAAGATCGAATACTCGCTGTGAGTGCAGCAACTTGCTCGGGAGATTCATAATTACGACTAAATAAAATGACACCACCGACCAAGGGATGTCGCAATATGTCACGTTCTTGTTCGCTCAGTTCCAAACCAAGCACATCGACCATTAGTGGGCCTAATGTCATATTCCAACCCTTTATTCATGGATATATACGCGCATACCTGGCACAACCAGATCAAATAGCGTCAGTAAATCCTTGTTATGCATACGAATACAACCATGAGATAACGCCTCGCCCATCGGCAAACTATCAGGGCAACCATGGATGTATATAAAACGTTGCATTGTATCAACATTTGCCAATCGGTTTTTACCCAATTCCAGTCCACTCAGCCATAAAATTCGAGTCAGAATCCAATCACGCTTAGGAAATTGTTTGCCTAATTTAGGTGTATATATTTCACCTGTATGTCTACGGCCTACAAATACCGTGTTTTCAGGCTGACCAGCACCGATAAAAGCGCGAATCTCCTGTAAACCTCGTGGCGTACAACCACTATTTTTTTGCTCACCAGCACCGTTTAAAGCTGTAGATACAGAAGATTCGAACAGCAGATCACCGTCATGGGTAAGCATGCAAGTTTGCAGCGTAATAGAAATATCGAGAATCATGTTTTCACTCCTGCCATTAGTTTAAACCCAATTTTTCTAACGGACTCACCACCGCCTGAAGATTTTGTTGTAAA
>JBLIKM010000108.1:0-6261 GCA_047636295.1 Methylophagaceae bacterium | reverse complement strand
GGCTCCGCTAGGCTTCGTATTACCTTATCCGCTCATCATAATGAGCAGCAGGTGAAACAGCTGTTAGATGCCTTGGAAGATATTTGTGCTCGTTGAAGTGAAAAATCTAGTTGTTTTAGGTCGTCGAGAATTATAGTGAAATGTTAGCCATAGGTCAGTTGAGTGAATATGCACATTAAAAAAATGGGAAGAGGGCCGGATTTAGTGATGCTCCATGGCTGGAGTATGCACAGTGCCGTTTGGCATGATTTGTCTGAATTGCTAGCTGAAAATTTCACCTTATATTTAGTTGATTTACCAGGCCATGGCCAGAGTGAGTGGCAGGACAATGCCTTAGATCTTGATGTATTGCTAGCCAATCTTGCCAACGAATTACCCAAATCAGCTTACTGGTTAGGCTGGTCTTTAGGCGGGCTAATTAGTATTGCCTTTGCTGCCCAGTTTCCTGAACGGGTTAAAAAATTAGTTTTATTAGCTGCAACGCCTTGTTTTGTTAAAAAGCCAGATTGGTCTTGTGCAATGGCGCCTGAGGTGTTTCAAACCTTTGCTGATAATTTGGCCGACAATCAAGCTGATACCTTGAAAGGCTTCTTATTGCTACAAACACGTGGTTCCGCACATAGTCGTGACACGATGCAACAATTAGTTAAGCAGCTAGCTATCGAAAAACCGCCGCTAGCAGAAGCATTATTAGCAGGACTTCATTTACTGATCTCGATCGATATGCGAACACAATTAGCAATGCTAGATTGTCCCATAATGATGATTTTAGGGGATCGCGACACGTTAATTCCGAGTGCCATGTTAGACGTGGTGAAACAAATGACAAACAATGTACAAACGACTTTATTGAAAGGTGCGGGCCACGCGCCATTTATTTCTCAGACAACCGAATGCTTGCAAGTGATAGAACCTTTTATTAATGAATAATGAACTGCCTAACAAAAATCTAGTTGCCCGCTCATTTAGCCATGCTGCTGCCCACTATGATGATGTCGCTGTGTTGCAACGCCAGACAGGTGATGAGTTACTAGACCGCCTGTCATTAGTCACGCTTCAACCAAAACGAATATTAGACTTGGGTGTGGGAACGGGTAGGAATTTGACCTTATTAGCCAAACGTTATCCTACCGCACAGCTACTGGCATTGGATATTGCACCCGCCATGTTGCAACAAGCGCGGCAACGTTACCATAAAGCATCAGGTCTCAAACGTTGGTTGCCCTATGCTAAGACGCCTCATTATTTGGCTGGTGATGCAGAGCAGATACCATTGGCTGATAATAGCGTCGATTTGGTATTTGCTAACTTGGCTTTGCAGTGGTGTGACCCTAGGATTAGTTTTGCTGAAATTCAACGAATATTACGACCAGATGGCTTATTAATGTTTACCACCTTGGGGCCTGATACCTTGCGAGAGTTACGTCAATCCTGGGCTGAAGTTGATAACTACCCTCATGTAAATATGTTTTATGACATGCACGATGTGGGTGAGGCGATGATGGCAGCGGGTCTAGCCGGACCTGTTTTAGATACCGACCGTTATACACTGACTTATGATAGTGCCATGGCATTGATGAAGGATTTAAAAGTATTAGGCGCCCGTAATGTCAATTCAGGACGACGTCGAGGTTTAACCGGTAAAGATACGATTAAACAGGTTGCCGATGCTTATGAACTATTTCGGCGTGATGACCTTTTACCCGCGACTTATGAAGTCGTTTATGGCCATGCTTGGGGAGGGCAACTCAAGCAGCAAAATTTGGATGGTGAGATACGTATACCGGTTGACCAAATACAGCGTAGGAAGTCAGTATGAACAGTGTGTTTGTAACAGGCACCGATACCGATGTGGGTAAAACACGGATCAGTGTAGCGTTAATTGAACTGTTACAACGACAAGGTAAACGCGCAGTAGCAATGAAACCGATAGCTAGCGGTTGTGATCTGACAATGGACGGCTTACGCAATGATGATGCCTTGCAATTGAGTCAGCAAGCCGATGTTGACTTATCCTATGAGTTGATCAATCCTTATGCCTTTGCGCCAGCTATTGCACCCCATATTGCGGCTGAACAAGCAAATATTGTTATTGAATTAGCGGTAATAAAGCAGAATTTTGATCTTTTACAACAACAGAGCGACGCCGTTGTGGTTGAGGGCGCTGGTGGTTGGTTGGTCCCGATTAACCTAACAGAAACGATGGAAGATTTAGCGATACACTTAAACTTACCAGTGATCTTAGTGGTAGATATACGGTTAGGTTGTATTAATCATGCTTTGTTGACGGTTAAAGCGATTGAGGCGACGGGTTTGAAATTAGAGGGTTGGGTTGCAAATAACCTTGGACGTAATCCACAATCAATCGAAATTGTCGAAACATTAACACAACGTATTTGGGCACCTTGTTTAGGTTATGTGCCAAAACTTCAAGCTAATGAATCGGCGGCAGACTACCTTGTTTTAAATTAATCGTTGAACTTTTATTTTTCATCAACCTGTAATATTAGTTCCAGCTATAAAAAAGCCGGAATAATATTACTGTATATTCCGGCTTTTTACCAAAAAGTACTCTGATTTAAACGTTATTACGCCACTGATGGCAAGGATCATCAAAAATCTGACTGACTTCATCTGGTCCCCATGTACCAGCTTTATATTTATGAACAAAGTCTTGTTCTTTAGTCCATTTTTTAATAATCGGATCGACCGCTTTCCACGCTAGATCAACTTCATCAGAGCGTAAAAATAATGACCGTTCACCTAAAATGGCATTCAAGATCATGGCTTCATAGGCATCCAATTTATGTTTTTCATCTTCATCTTCAACAGTTTCTAAGCCAACGGTATGCGCACTGATTTCTAAACCGGGTTTTTTAGCTTGCAGTTCAATACGTAAGGTATTGTCTGGTTGTAAACCCATGGTGATCCAGTTGGCATGGCTGGTACCAATTTCAGTGTTTTTGAATAACTCTTGTGGTGGTTTTTTGAAACGAATAGCAATCATGGCTTTAGATTCCGGCATGCATTTACCTGTGCGTAGGTAAAATGGCACATCGCGCCAGCGCCAGTTATCAATATAGAGCTTCATTGCTGCATAGGTTTCAGTCACACTATTATCGGGCGCATCATCTTCTTCAAGATAGCCTTTTATTTTTTCGCCATTCACTACACCGGCAGAATATTGGCCACGAAAAGCATGTCTATCAACCATGTCTTCGGTGATAGGACGTAGTGCTTTTAATACTTTAACTTTTTCATCACGCAATGATTCATCATTTAAATCTGCAGGCGGTTCCATTGCTATTAATGTCATCACTTGTAATAAATGGCTTTGGATCATGTCGCGCATCGCGCCTGAACCGTCATAATAACCCGCGCGACCTCCAACACCTTGCTGCTCGGCATGGGTAATTTGCACGTGATCGATATAGTTACGATTCCATAATGGCTCTAATAATAAATTGGCAAAACGGAATACAAAAATATTTTGAACGGTACTCTTTCCAAGATAGTGATCAATGCGATAAGTTTGTTTTTCAGTAAAGTTTTTACGTAACACGCCTTCAAGTTCAGCGGCACTTTTTTGGTCATAACCAAATGGTTTTTCAACAACTAGATGACGCCAACCCTTGTTTTCTTTATTTAAACCTACCGCAGCAAGTTGATCGCCCACTACGCCAAATAATGATGGGCTAATGGATAAGTAGAATACGATATTTGATGAGAAGTTTTGAGTCGGATCAACCAATATATTTTGTAAATCTTTATATGATGCCGCATCATTAATATCATTTTTGAAGTAGCTGATTTTGGATAGGAAATTTTCTAAAGCATCTGCTTTAACGCCATCACGCGCCTTTGACGACACGTAGTCGCTAACCTGATATTTCCATTCTTCTTGAGTCATTTCTTGGCGACCCATACAGATAACTTTGGTATCAGCCGTTAAGCGATCTTCAATATTCAAATGGTAAAGTGCGGGTAGTAATTTCTTTTTAGATAGATCGCCAGTGGCGCCAAAAATGATGATTGTACAAGGTTTCATGTAATCTCCGTTGGGGCTGTGCTTACGCCCAAGACCGTATATAATCATGAGATTGTACAATTTTTAGGAGCACGGTGTGCGAAAAATTCTTTTTTCGAGTAGTGAAGTCCATCCTATCGTTAAGACCGGCGGCTTAGCAGATGTGTCAGGTAGTTTACCGATAGCACTTCATCAGCAAGGACATGACATCCGTATTATTATGCCGGCTTACCGTAAGTGTCTGGAGCAACTCGATAAAATTCACACTATTGCGACGCTTAAACTTGATGGTTTTCACTTGCCTATAGAGATATTGCAGTCGACGTTGCCGGGTAGTGACGTGACGTTGTGGTTAGTGCATTCGCCACAACATTTTGATCGTGAAGGTGGCCCGTATAGCTCTCCTAGCGGTGAAGATTGGGAAGACAATGCTGCGCGTTTCACCTTGTTTTCGCGTGCTGTGGCGGCATTAGCTATGAATCAAGCGGGTCTAGACTGGCAACCTGACATTTTGCATTGCAATGACTGGCAAACCGGCTTGGCCCCTGCTTTAATTGCTGAACTACCGAATCGTCCAGCCACAGTTTTTACGATTCATAACCTTGCCTATCAAGGTTTGTTTTCTCGTGACATATTTGATGCCTTGGATTTGCCTGAAAAACTTTGGCAAAGTGATGGTCTAGAATTTTATGGTTTACTGTCATTGATAAAAGGTGGCTTGATTTATGCCGATCATATAACGACGGTTAGCCCGACTTATGCCCAAGAAATCTGTAGTTATGAATTTGGTTACGGATTAGAGGGATTATTGTCGTTACGGGCAAAACAAGGACGCTTATCAGGTATTCTTAATGGTATTGATAATAATGAATGGGATCCAGAAACAGACTCACATCTAACTAAAACATACTCCATCAAAAATATTCGCAATAAAGCTATCAATAAATCAAGCCTGCAACAGTACTTTGCTTTGCCTGAAAAAAAAAATGTATTACTAATAGGACTAATTAGTCGCTTAGTTTCACAAAAAGGCATTGATCTGACGCTCGATGCAGCCACTAAACTACTTGAATCAGACGCCAATATTCAACTAGCCTGTTTGGGTAGTGGTGCGGCGGATTATGAGCAGGATTTGCGTATTCTACGCGCGCGTTTCCCCGATAAAGTGGGGGTTGATATTGGCTATAACGAAGCCTTAGCGCATCAAATTGAGGCGGGAGCGGATGTCTTTTTAATGCCATCACGTTTTGAGCCTTGCGGTCTAAATCAACTTTATAGCCTACGTTATGGCACCTTGCCTATTGTGCGTAATACCGGTGGTTTGGCAGACACTGTGATTGATGCGACGGAATACAATCGTAGAAATGAAACTGCTACGGGTTTTAAATTTGACCCAAGTACTGCTGAAGCTTTGGAAGAAACGATTAATCATGCACTTGAGTTGTTTCAACGCCCGCGCATTTGGCGGAAAATAATGGTAACCGCTATGGAACAAGATTATAGCTGGGAACAGAGTGCCAACACTTATCTACAACTCTATGAAAGTCTATAGCACTTTAACATCACCCTTAATGTTAAACTATACTTATTAAATACAACGGAGAGCCCCATGCAGGCTAAAGAATTAAAATTACTAGTGGTGGATGCGCTAGAAGATATTAAAGCAGAAAATATTCAAATATTAGATGTGACAGCAATGACTGATTTTACTGATTTTATGATTATCGCAAGCGGTAAATCTACACGCCAAGTAAAAGCGCTGGCCAATGAAGTTAATATTCAGGCTAAAGCGGCAGGCGTTATTCCTTTAGGTACCGAAGGTGAAGATGTCGGTGAGTGGGCCTTAGTTGATTTGGGTGATGTCATCGTCCACATTATGACCCCAGAAACTCGCGCTACCTATACCTTGGAAAAATTGTGGAGCGTTCCTGCTAAAACAGATACTGACGATCAGGTGACGGCAGACGATAAATGAAATTAAACCTGCTGGCAGTAGGCACGAAAATGCCGGCATGGGTAAGTGATGGTTATCAAGAATATGCGAAACGTATGCCGCGGGAATGTAGTTTACAACTCCATGAGATAACACCGGCAAAACGAGGTAAAAGCGGTAGTCCATCACAGTGGATCCGTGAAGAAGGAGAGCGAATTTTGGCCGCTATTCCAGATAGTCACCATGTCGTTGTCTTGGATGTGCAGGGTAAATCATGGCGCACTGAACAATTAGCTGAACA
>JBLIKM010000107.1:0-6292 GCA_047636295.1 Methylophagaceae bacterium | reverse complement strand
TTCATCGCCATTGCCTAATATGGCAGGAAACTGATCAGCAAGATACGCGGTATTGATGATGATTTCAGTAATACCGCCCTTTACTAACGCTTGAATGATATATTCAATAAGGTGATATTTACCCACTTTTAATAATGGTTTTGGGGTGCTGTCAGTGTGGGGCCGCAAACGTTCACCTCTGCCTGCGGCTAGAATCATTGCTTTCATTAAATGGCTGCTATCTGTGGCTGTTGTTGAAGGAAATTAGTTAATTCTGAAAACTCAGAATATTTAGCACTTATTTTACGTACATACGCTAATGTAAGCGTTAGATCTTCCATGTAATTCATTTTGTCATCACGGTAATTAAGTCTACAGAATATGCCTAACACTTTAATGTGACGTTGCATGCCCATCCAGTCAAACCACTGCGTAAATTGTGCGATTGAAACGTCAGATAATAATCCCTGCTGTTGAGCTGTTGAAACATAATATTGTATCCAATGATTTATTTTGTCTTCAGGCCAAGAGATATAACAATCACGCAACAATGACACTAGATCATAGCTAATAGGGCCAATAACAGCATCTTGGAAATCAATAATTCCCGGTGAATTGTCGATGGTATGCATTAGGTTTCGAGAATGAAAATCACGGTGGACAATGACTTGTTGTTGCGCCAATGCACTTGATATCAAATAATTAAACGTAGTTGGCAGAAACTCAGGGATAGCGATATCTAAATGTTTATCTAAAAACCAGTCTGGAAACAAATTCATTTCTTGTCGTAACAAAGCATGATCATAAACCGGTAAACCAATGTCTTGAGTCGGGCATAGTTGAATTTTAATTAGGCTGTCGATGGCTGCTTTATATAAGCTATCTGCTGAGCGATCGTTGAGTTGATCAAGATACGGCTGATAGCCAAAGTCAGACAGTAATAAAAAACCTGCATCGGTATCGCGCTGGTAAATTTTAGGCACATTAATGCCTTGTTCATATAAAAATGTACCGATAGTGATAAAGGGACGTGTGTCCTCTTGATCAGAAGGGGCATCCATTAAGATCCACGACTTAGCCTCTACCGTTACTCGAAAGTAACGTCTAAAACTGGCATCATTCGATGCAGCTTGCAGTGTATAATCTGTTGATGGAAAGATAGTTTTAAGCCAATTATGAATCTCATCTAGGCGTTTATCATTTTTTATTATATGGGACATATATATTTAACTTCCGATCTTAATATCTATTGAAATTTAAGTAGTACTATCTGTCATTATCTCATGGGCAAGTTGAATCTACGCTGAAATGAAAATTGAAGTGTATAGTATTGCGTTCTGTGTTGTGTTCATTTTTAAATTTAGATAAGCTACTGGGCTGGATAATTTACTTGTCCGTTATAACTATAATTTGGAGAGAAAATGAAAAGTCTTGTTTTTATTGTATTGTTAGTACTTGCTGGAATAGCCGGATATAATTTTATTAACAAACCTACCGAAAATATTGAGGCTGTAACTATTGTAGAAGACGATACAACGTCAGCAAAAATAGAAGAGCCGTCTACTGACGAAAGTGCCCCAGAAGAAACTGATATTCCAGTATCGGACGGTACAAATATGACTACGCCTGCGGATATGTCTGAACAAGCCCAACAAGAAATGTATGCTTCGATAATGGCTTACAGGAAATGCATGATGCAAGATAAACTAGAATATCACCAACCAAATGTGCGAGCAGAAAGCATTGCTGCCGAAACATTAGCGACTTGTGAGCCAAACTTAGATGCTTTGAAAGTGGTTTTAGAGGCTAATAATGTTAATTTCGGCCTGAGGGAAGGTATGGTTAAAACGATTCGTCAACGTTCGACTCGTAAACTTATGTCTGCCGTGATGCAATCTCAAGCAGCACAATTAATGGCTACCGAAGAGGTTATTGCTACACCATAGGACCTTCACTTATTATTGATTCGGCTGTAGTACGTCAATGCCTTCAGCTTCAAGAAGGCTAATCAGCCGAATCAATGGTAAACCTATAAGACTATTAGGATCATTACCATTCAGTTTAGAAAATAAACTAATGCCAAACCCTTCAGATTTAAAACTTCCTGCACACTGATACGGTTGTTCTTGATGGAGGTAATAATCTATTTGTGTTGATGACAGTGTTTTAAACTGCACTTCAAAAGGCTCTACTAGAGATTGAATGTTTTTAGTTTGACTGTTTAATAGTGCTAAACCTGTTATAAACATAACTGTTTTACCTGATGCAGCCAGAAGCTGTTTCACTGCATTTTCATGGTTGCCTGGTTTGCCTAACACTTCACCCTCTAATACGGCGACTTGGTCCGAGCCAATAATCAAGGCATTAGAGTAGCTTTCGGCAATTTTATAAGCCTTGTGTTCAGATAAGCGCTGTACTAGTTGTTCAGGCTGTTCTCCGACAAGTGAACTTTCATCGATATCTGGTGATGCCGTGATAAAAGGTAAGCCAAGTTTGGTCAAAATTTCAGCGCGAAAGGGTGAACTAGAACCTAGAATAAGTTGCTGCATTTATTATAACTCCTAAGTAATTACCGTCGGTTCAATTCTGCCAGTACGCTTGGTGATTTCAGCGAGCTCATCAATCAATACAATCAGTTCCTCTAATGCGGATTGTGTTTCTTGTTGTAGTTCAGCCGGTCTGTTTTCATAAGATTCGATGTACACACGTAAGGTTGCACCTTCTGTCCCCGTGCCAGATAAACGTAGAATAATGCGTGCACCATCTTCAAAACCAATGCGCAAACCTTGATTAGTAGACACACTGTTATCGACAGGATCGGTGTAACTGAAGTTGTCAGCATAGACTACTTTGCGGCCTGCTAATGTTTGCCCTACAAGGTTTGGCATTTTAACTTCAACATCTGCCATTAGTTGTTTGGCAATATCACTAGGTATCGCCTCATAATCATGACGCGTGTAGTAATTACGGCCATACTTCTTCCAATGTTGACCTACGATGTCGGCAACTGATTGTTTGCGTACTGCCAGAATATTAAGCCAGTAAAGTACAGCCCACAGACCGTCTTTTTCGCGAATATGATTTGAGCCGGTACCGAAGCTTTCTTCGCCACATAAGGTCGCGCGATTAGCGTCAAGTAAGTTACCAAAAAATTTCCAGCCAGTCGGTGTTTCATGGCATTCGATGCCTAATTTTTCTGCCACACGATCAGGTGCTTGGCTTGTTGGCATTGAACGAGCTATACCGCTAAGACCATTTTTATAGGCTGGAATACTGCCTGCATTGGCTGCCATTATCGCCAAACTATCTGATGGGGTAACAAAGAAATTGGCACCTAGAATCATATTACGGTCACCGTCACCGTCGGACGCTGCGCCTAGGGTTGGTGAGTTATCACTAAACATCTCAGTCACTAACTCTTTGGCATAGGTGAGATTTGGATCGGGATGGCCGCCACCAAAATCAGTAAGTGGAATACCATTAATAACGGTGCCTTTAACGGCCCCAAGTCGCTTTTCGAGAATGTCTGTGGCATAGGGTCCTGTAATAGCATGCATGGCATCAAATCGCATGTTGAAGTCTTCACTCGATAATAGACTACGAATGGCTTCAAAATCGAATAAATCGGCCATCAACAAGGCATAATCTTCTACAGGGTCAATGATATCGATAGCCATTTCTGCTAGTGATTGGCGACCGATTTCACTAAGATTTACATTAGCAGTTTCTAGGGTTTGATATTGGCTAATTGTTTGGCTATTGGCAAAAATAGCATCAGTAATATCTTCTGGAGCAGGACCGCCGTTACTGACATTGTATTTGATACCAAAGTCACCGTTAGGCCCGGCTGGATTATGGCTAGCAGATAAAATAATACCGCCAAATGCTTGGTATTTACGAATGATGCAAGAAGCGGCAGGCGTCGATAATAAGCCATTTTGTCCAACAATGGCACGTTTAAAGCCGTTGGCAGCGGCCATTTTCAAAATAATTTGTATTGCCTGTTCATTATAAAAACGACCATCACCACCTACAACAAGCGTTTTTCCTTGTATGTCGTTGAGAGAATCAAATGTAGATTGAACAAAATTTTCTAAATAATGGGCTTGTTGAAATACGGTAACTTTTTTTCTTAGACCTGATGTGCCGGGTTTTTGATCATTAAAAGCGGTAGTTATTATTTTTATGATGTCCATGTTGTTGTTTACTCGTATTTTTATGATGTCCATGTTGTTGTTTACTCGTATTTATTTGGTGTTAATGATGATTGTACTTATACTGTACTTTTATTCTCAGCTAATATACCTATCTGATGAAAAGCTCTCAACAACCTGATGCTGCACGTCTAATGCGTTGGGCAACCTATGCCTCAGTTACTACGGCTCTAGTACTTATTGTAACCAAAATAGCTGCATGGTTTATCACTGATTCGGTTAGTATTTTGGCAACATTAATCGATTCAAGCCTAGATGTATTGGCATCATTAGTCAATTTGGTCGCAGTCCGTCATGCTTTGCAGCCCGCCGATCATGAACACCGCTTTGGACATGGTAAAGCAGAGGCTTTAGCCGGAATGGGGCAATCAATGTTTATTGCTGGTTCTGCTGTATTATTACTACTTCAAGCGGCCGGACGGATTATTCACCCGCAAGAAATGCGCGCTGGTTTAGAAATTGGTATTGGTGTCATGATATTTTCGATAGTGGCAACATTAGCCTTAATAAGCTATCAGCAGTACGTGATTAAACATACCAATTCGACGGCAATTAAAGCCGATAGATTGCATTACAAAACGGATTTATTAGTCAATGCTAGTGTTATTATAGCCTTGTTGTTATCTTTTTATGGCTGGTCTGGTTTTGATGCTGTGTTTGCTTTAGGCATTGCAATCTTTATCTTGTATAGCGCTTGGGATATTGTTAAAGAATCTATAGATTTATTAATGGATCATGAGTTACCAGATGAAGATCGAGAAAACATTCGTGCCATTGTACTAAAACATCCAGAAACTCGGGGTTTACATGATTTAAGAACTCGTCAATCTGGGACAATGATTTTTATCCAGTTACATCTAGAGTTAGACTCAACCTTGAGTCTATCAGCCGCACATAAGATTGCAGATCAGGTGGAACAAGAGCTTTCACTGTTATTCTCTGAAGTTGAAGTGATCATCCATGAGGATCCTGTCATAGTCGCGTGATCTAATAATGCGAAATAGCTAACAATAATAGGGCGGATCTCGTACAATTTCCCGTTATCAAATTAAGAAGATCATCATTTTGACGCAAAACACCTCCATCCTTTTTATTGTTGCAACGTTCATTGTAATCATTTTTATTTTACTACTAATTAATAATCGTAAAGAATCGGCAAGCAGCCAAATGACTGCAATTCTAAAACCCTACATTGTAGACGAAATAAAGGCTATTATTGTGCCTGATGGTATAGGTGGTTTACTGGAAATTGAGCATTTGATATTGATGGAACACGGTTTGTTACTGGTAGAAACTTATCCAATGAGTGGTAATATGTTCGGTGCTGAAACGATTGATAAGTGGACACAGCTTATTAATGGAAGAAGTTATAAATTTGCCAATCCTTTGCGCCATATTCGAACGTCGCGTCAAGCATTAATGGTACTGGCACCCAATATTCCTATCTTTTGCAGAGTTATCTTTAATGCTGATTCCATATTCCCAAAAGGTAAACCGGAAGAAGTTTCCGTGTTATCGTCATTGTCTGATGATTTATCGAATATACAGTCTTCGACAATAAAGATGGATCAATCTTCACTAGCTTGGCAACAGATCATTCGCATTGCTCGTAAGGATGGCCAAGCAGTCCAGCGTGATGGAGAAGTGTAAATGGCTGACAAGAAGTTAGTAGTGGCGATATCATCCCGTGCATTGTTTGATTTGGATGAAAGCCATCAGATATATGAACAGCAGGGCACCCAAGCATATTGCCAATACCAAATTGAAAATGAAGATGTTCCATTAGAACCAGGGGCCGCTTATGACTTGGTTAAAAAACTATTATCTTTAAATAATAAAGACACTAACAAACCCTTAGTTGAAATCATATTATTGTCGAGGAATAGTGCCGATACCGGTTTACGTATTTTTAATTCAATTCAATATCATCAACTAGGCATTACTCGAGCAGTATTTACCTCAGGCAGTAGCCCTTACCGTTATGTGGCAACCTTTGGCGCCAATTTATTCTTGTCGACGAGTCAAGATGATGTGCGTAAAGCCTTAGAAGCGGGGATTGCAGCTGCAACGATATTACCGTTTAACATGGAGGGAAAATC
>JBLIKM010000106.1:0-6335 GCA_047636295.1 Methylophagaceae bacterium | reverse complement strand
TTTTGCTGGCAATTTCGCCACGATTACCTGGCATGCTTAAACGTTCAAAAAATTGGGTTGCTTCGCCAATCGGCATGTCACTGACTACGGGTAATGACGTTTCACCCAAAAACACATGCCGAGACGCTTCATTTAATCGGGCGCCATCACAGTCAGGACAAGCCCGCACAGTATGATATTTAGCCAAATCCTCACGGACACTATTCGATTCAGTTTCGTGATATCGCCGTTGCATATTTGGGATCACACCTTCAAAAGCATGACTCCGCACCACGCGTTTACCTCGGTCACTGATATAACTAAAATCAATTTTGGTACGGCCACTACCATATAATACCGCCTTACGTACCTCATCAGATAAAGCCTCAAAAGGCACTTCTAAATCAAATTGATAATGCTCTGCTAAGGATATTAATAATTGGTGATAATACGCATTCCGGCGATCCCAACCTCTTACAGCACCCGCGTTTAAACTTAATTCTGGATGGGCCACAACCCGCGCCGGATCGACAAATTGTTTAATGCCCAAGCCATCACAGGTACCACAAGCACCTGCTGGATTGTTAAACGAGAACATGCGAGGTTCCAGTTCGGTAATTGAATAACCACAACTAGGGCATGAAAATCGTGATGAAAACAAGGTAGTATTGGTCGGTTCATCCATCGCGACCACACGAGCAACGCCATCACTCATTAGCAATGCCGTTTCAAATGATTCCGCCAAACGCTGCTGCAGATCTTCACGGACTTTAAAGCGATCTACTACCGCTTCAATCGTATGTTTTTTGCGTAATTCTAATTCTGGTGGATTATCAAGCTCGAGCACTTTGCCATTTACACGTGCCCGGACAAAACCTTGTGCCCGCAGATTATCCAACACATCTTTATGTTCACCTTTTCGCTCTTGCACCACTGGCGCCAACAACATCATGCGCTGACCTTGGGGCATTGCCAGTACCGTATCGACCATCTGACTTACCGTTTGCGCGGCTAATGGTTTATTATGACTTGGGCAACGTGGTTCACCCGCTCGCGCAAACAATAAACGCAAATAATCATAAATTTCGGTAATCGTCCCAACGGTAGATCGCGGGTTATGTGAGGTCGATTTTTGTTCTATCGAGATAGCGGGCGATAAACCTTCAATATGATCCACATCTGGTTTTTCCATCACCGATAAAAACTGCCTGGCATAAGCCGATAAGGACTCAACATAACGTCGCTGGCCTTCCGCATAAAGCGTATCAAAAGCAAGCGATGACTTACCAGAACCAGACAATCCTGTAATCACTATTAATGAATCACGAGGTAGGTCTACGTCAATATTTTTTAAGTTATGGGTGCGTGCACCGCGTATACTTATACTTTTCATGCAGCTTCCGTATAAATGATCTGACGGATGAATATACGCCAACCGACTACTATGACGCAAAAACAAAACACTACATCCCCAATGACCTCTTTAGAAAAGCGCAGCATAGCCGGCTTATCAAGCATTTTTGCCCTACGTATGTTGGGTTTATTTATGATTTTGCCGGTCTTTTCTCTAGCGGCAGATCAATATAGCGGTGCCACCCCTATTTTGATCGGTTTAGCTATTGGTGCTTATGGCCTTACTCAGGCCTTATTACAAATTCCATTTGGCATGTTGTCTGACCGGATTGGCCGCAAACGAGTTATCACTATCGGACTGTTGTTATTTGCTGCCGGTAGTGTGGTCGCCGCATTGGCCGATTCTATTTATATGGTTATTGCTGGACGCCTGTTACAAGGTAGTGGTGCGATTGCCGCCGCGATCATGGCGCTGACAGCCGATTTGACCCGTGATGAACACCGCACGAAAGCCATGGCAAGTATCGGTATCAGTATCGGCTTATCATTCTCGGTCGCACTAGCTGCTGGCGCAGCACTCGAACATTGGATTGGTTTGTCAGGCATATTTTGGTCCACCGCCTTATTATCACTTGTCGGCATCGCCATATTGCATTTATGGGTTCCCTCGCCAACTCGCCTTATAAATCACCGTGATATTGAGCCCCTACCCAAACAGTTCCTTAATGTATTTCGCAACGCCGACATCATGCGCATGGTTTTTAGCATCATGATCTTGCATTGTTTGCTTACTATCAGCTTTTTTGCCCTGCCAATTGCCTTACTTGAACATGCAGGTTTGCCCAAAGACCAACACGCACTCGCGTATTTGCCGGTCTTAGTTCTAGCGTTTATTGCCATGGTCCCCTTTATTATAATCGCTGAAAAATATCGCAAAATGAAGCCCGTATTTCTGGGCGCTATCGCTACCTTAGCCATCGCTCAGCTTGGCTGGAGCCTGTTATCCAACTCCGCCGCCGGCATGTTGTTTTGTTTATGGTTATTTTTTACTGCATTTAATATTTTAGAAGCAAGCCTACCCTCTCTAATGTCAAAACTTAGTCCGCTTGCTAACAAAGGCACTGCAATGGGCGTTTATTCCAGTGCCCAGTTTATTGGCGCCTTTATCGGGGGCGTATCGGGTGGTTTAATATTCAGTCTCCTAGACGTAACAGGTGTGTTTGTTGCCGGCGCCCTATTAACGGTCGTCTGGCTGATTGTGATTTTACCGATGAAACCACCCAAACATTTGTCCACTCGCATCATTCATTTGCAACAGGTTTCCAATAGTAATGCTAATGATATCGCCCAACAACTGAATGATATTCCAGGTGTAATCGAAACCATCATTGTCATTGAGGAATTTGTTGCCTATGTTAAGTTTTCACCTGATGATATCGATAGTGAGGCATTGGATGCATTTATTGCTCAAGCATCGTAGAATAAAACTCGCTTAAAAATTAATTTCGCTAAAGGAGCACACACCATGTCAGTAAATAAAGTAATTCTCGTAGGAAGACTCGGCGCAGAGCCAGAAAGTCGTGCATTTCCTAATGGAGGCTCTCTTTGTAACTTACGCCTAGCCACATCAGAAAGCTGGAAAGACAAACAAACGGGTGAACGCAAAGAAAGAACTGAATGGCATCGTGTGACCTTAAACAATCGTCTAGGTGAAGTAGCTCAGCAATATCTACATAAAGGCTCACAAATTTATATTGAAGGCCGTATTCAAACACGTAAATGGCAAGACCAAAGTGGTCAAGATCGTTATTCAACCGAGATTATTGGTGATTCAATGACCATGCTCGACTCGAAAGGTGGCGGCGCAGGCGATTATCAACAAAAGGCACCTCAACGAAATTCATCAGCACCACAACAAAGTTCTGCTCCCCAACCCGCATCACCTTCGGCCGGTCCTGATTATGGCTCTCCTCAAGGTGGCGCAGATTATTTGGATGATGATATTCCATTCTGAGAAACACCATCTAACTAAATGTAAACTATTGACTGGAAGGCCACGTTATACGTGATCTTTGAATGTCTCAGTAATGAAAGATGTTTAATAACAAATCCTTATTCCAAACAATATTGGCAATCGTTGGGCTAGCACTTGCCTATTATTTAGCAGCTAAATTAAGTTTTCCACTTGCTGCGCCGCCAAGCAATGCCAGTGCATTCTGGCCCGCAGCAGGTATTGCCTTAGCTTTGGTCTTAAAATTTGGCCCTAAAGTACTGCTCGGTGTTTTTCTTGGCAGCTTAATTAAAAATATAGATCTTTACGGCTTAAACACACTGTCATCATCCAGTGCTTCCCTACTCTTATTTATTATTATCGCCCTAAGTAGCACATTATTAACCTATTTAGGCTTCAAGTTAATTCATAAATATGCACGTTACCCCGATCCTCTTATTTCTGAACTCAGCACCTTAAAACTGCTCATATTTGGCGGCCCTATTGCTGCAATATTACCGATGGTAATTAGTGTCAGTGCATTTACCTTCACCGGTATTATCCCAACTGAACAAGCGTTATTGAGTGGCTTTACATGGTGGTTAGGCGATAGTTTAGGTGTTTTTATTATTACACCATTAATATTACTGTTTTTTGATGTACCAGGAAAAACGGATGCCAATCGCAAATGGGCAGTGACTATTCCCGTCATCGTCGCACTTTTAGTCACTATTACCTTATTTCAGAATAGTGTTGATAGAGAAAATGAACGTCTACAAATAGAGCTGAATTACCAAGCGAGTACGCTTGGTATAAAACTGAACCGAGAAATTAATACCCATATCAACTTTACTCAACATCTGCGAAATACCATCGCTACTCAAGGTTATATCGACTTTGACGATTTCATTCAGTCTAGTAATTCCATTCGTCAACTGCATCCTGATATCCAAGCCATAGCTTGGGATGTGATCGTAAAGGATAAAGATAGAGCATTATTTGAAAAACAGATGCAAAAAATTCATCGTATCAATTATCAAATCACCAAACGTGATGATCAAGGCAATATGCTTCGCATTGAAAACAAGCCAGAATATGCGGCTATTGCCTATATCTCACCCTATAAAAATAATGAAAAGGCGTTAGGGTTTGATCCAACCTCTAACTCAGAATTAGCAGCATTTTTTTATCAGGCTCGCGATAGCGGAAAAACAACCATTACTGGCCGTATCAAACTTCTAAAAAGTGGCAGCGATCAAATTGGCATCGTTAACTATTTGCCTGTTTACAAACAGGGGGCTCCATTAGACACTATAAGCCAACGTCAACAGGCTTTTATCGGCAATATTTCTAATGCTTATTATTTAGAAGATATTATTGCCAATGAACTAAACGCAAATCCACTACTAGACTCTCGCCTTACGATCTTCGATATAACTGAACAAGAACAAGTGATTGAGCTTTATTCATCAATGGTAAAACCGATGATAGATACCGACCTCACTACTCGTTACTCTACTCATATCGCTAATCGAATATGGCAAATTGAAATCACACCCTCAACCGATTATTTCAAAAACAATTATTCTGGCAATGTGTGGATAGTGCTCCTTATCGGAATGTTATTTACAGCAACACTGACCATCACCTTAATGATATCAACTGGCCGCCGAGCTAGTATTGAAGAAATAGTCAGTCAAAGAACGGCAAGCCTAGAAAAAGCTAGAGAAGATTTACGTTTACTCGCCATAACCTTTGAAGCGCATGAAGCCATTATGATCACAGATAGTAATAACCACATAATACGCGTGAACCAAGCTTTTACTAAAGTGACCGGTTATACACAAGAAGATGTGCTTGGTAAAAATCCTGACATTTTATCTTCAGGAAAACATAGTGCTTCTTTCTATAAAAACATGTGGCAACAGCTCAAAGACAATGGCTGCTATGAAAGTGAAATGTGGAATCGTCGTAAAAGTGGTGAAGTTTACCCAGAGCGCCATACGATTACGACCATTAACGATGAGTCAGGGAAAGTCATCAACTATGTCTCTGTTTTTTCAGATATAACGAGCCAAAAAGCCCATGAGGATCGTATTCAGTACCTAGCTTTTTATGATCAACTGACATCGTTGCCTAACCGCCGTTTATTACTCGACCGCTTAAAGTACAATTTATCCCTGTCTCAACGTAATAAAAAACATGGCGTTTTGATGTTTCTTGATCTTGATGATTTCAAAAAGATTAATGATTCTCTAGGTCACGAAATCGGTGATGAACTTTTACAACAGGTTGCTACACGGATACAGCACTCCCTGAGAAGAGCTGATACCGTAGCGCGTTTAGGGGGCGATGAATTTGTGATTTTAGTGGCAAATCAAACACTAGAAGGTGAAGCCTTAATTGAGTTCTCATCAAACCTAGCAGAAAAAATAATCAAGGAATTTCAACAACCATTTCATATTAAGGGTTATGAACATCATATTTCTACCAGCATAGGTATTACAATCTTCCCGCCAACAGATCAAACGGCAGTATCAATATTAGGTCAAGCCGATACGGCTATGTATAAATCAAAAAAGATGGGTAAAAATACCTTCTGTTTTTATGAACGAGCAATGCAAGCTATTGCTGAAGAAAAGTTAGCTTTAGAACATGATTTAAGACAGGCTATTGAACAACAGCAATTCAGCTTAAATTATCAACCACAAGTCGATAATTCAGGAAAGATATTGGCGATTGAGGCATTACTACGTTGGCAACATCCTAAGCGTAGCTGGGTCTCACCGGCCGAATTTATTCCCCTTGCCGAAGATTCGAGTCTCATTATACCTATTGGTCAGTGGGTATTGATTAACGCTTGTACCCAGCTAAAATCTTGGTTACAACAAGGTATAGAGATACAACATATCTCGGTCAATGTCAGTCCTAAACAATTCCGTCAGACCGCTTTCATCGCCAACATTAAATCAGCGTTAGATCAATCAGGCTTGCCTGCTAATAAGTTAATGCT
>JBLIKM010000105.1:0-6351 GCA_047636295.1 Methylophagaceae bacterium | reverse complement strand
TTGTGCAACAGCACGGGGACAAAAATCTGCAACAACCCAATCAACAAAACAACCCGAGAAATCAACATCAACCAAAGCTGCTGATGCGATTAAAGATGCCAGTGGAGTGGTAGGCAAAACCATAAAAGGATTTTTTAACTAAATAATCATTAAAGCTTAGCGGTTAAAGCTCTTACAATCTTTTTAAACCCTGCAATTGCACTATCAGGATGTTGCTCAATCTGTGAGCAAATAATCGCACCATCAATCGCTAATGCAAGTGCATTAGCCGTGCTTACCTTATCAGCCGAATCAGGCAATAGAGTCTCAACAAGTTTTGTCATATCGTGTTTGTGTTGCTGTGACAGCTGAATGACTCTAGGCATGGTTTCGCCAAACTCACCGACGCTATTGATAAAGGCACAACCACGATACTGTTCAGATCCAAACCATTCCAACAAGGTCGGAATCAACGCATCAATGGTATTACCATGACGTTTAATTGATTCGGTAAACCAGCACATCCAACGCTGATGCCAATATGCTAAAAAGGCAATGATCAATGTATTTTTGCTAGGAAAGTGGCGATAAAAAGTCACTTTAGTCACCTTAGCCTGTTTAATTATCTGATCAATACCTGTCGCTCTAATACCCTCGGCATAAAATAAATCATGGGCAGTTAATAAAATACGATCGTGGGCCGAAAGTGAGTTTGTCTGGGTTTGTTTTATCATCATATCCCAAGTATAGACAGGTCTGTCTACCTTTGCCATGACGTATATAGACCGACCTGTCTACATACGGAGATTGTGATGCAAATAAAACCACTTTTACCCCCATTTACAGAACAAAGCGCTATTCAACAAATTCGCATGGCTGAAGATGCTTGGAATAGTCGTGACCCCGAACGAGTTTCACTTGTTTATACCGAAGATACCTATTGGCGTAATCGTTCTGAATTTGTAAATGGTCGCCAACAAGTTAAAGTGTTTCTAACACGCAAGTGGACAAACGAACTCGAGTATCGTTTAGTAAAAGAACTGTGGGCATTTACGGATAACCATATTGCCGTTCGATTTGCTTATGAATGGCATGATGCTTCTGGTCAATAGTATCGATCAGATGGAAATGAAAATTGGGCGTTCACAGAGCAGGGGTTGATGCAACATCGTTTTACTTGTATCAATGATCTAGCTATTGATGAAGCGGAGCGACAATTCTTTTGGCCTTTAGGGGCTCGTCCAGAAGACAGTCTCAGCTTGAGTGATTTAGGTCTATAATTATCTGGATCGGCAATTAATATAATAAGTAAAACTATATCTAATTGCCAAGCCATAACAAAGCTATTCATCCTTGTTTCTTGTGCAACTTCCGCATCGCATAGAAGGCTCTTTAATAAGGACGGCTTTGATACAAGCATAACCTTATCATGGTGCTAGGCGATTAATAACCCAATGACCATCCACATCTGCATACATGAATCGGTCATGGAGTCGATTTTCTCTGCCCTGCCAAAATTCTATGTTTGTAGGCACAACACGATAGCCACCCCAAAAATCAGGTAGTGGCACCTCACCTTCTTTGAACTTGTTTTTCATCGCCTCGAACTGACTGATTAATAATTGTCGAGAAGACACATGACTAGATTGTTGTGATGCCCAGGCACCTAATTGTGATTCTTTGGGTCTACTTGCAAAGTATTTAATTGACTCAAGTGCCGATACTTTTTCAACCCTGCCCGTTATTTTTATCTGCCTTTCTAATGTCAGCCAAGGGAACAATAAAGCTACCTGTGGATTCATCGCTATTTGTTTAGCCTTTGTGGAGCCATAATTGGTAAAAAAAACAAAACCTTGATGATCAAAATATTTTAATAACACGGTACGGATACTGACCTCGATACCATCCGTCGTCGCTAAACTCATAGCACTAGGTTCAATGACGTTTTCTTGTTCCGCCTGTTTAAACCATAATTCAAATTGTTTAAAAGGATCATCGTCAAGTTCTGAGCGTGTTAATCCCTTTTTTAAAAATTGATTCTGATAATGCGTTAAATCCATGATTTATTTATCCTATAGAAAATCGGCTTTAAACAAAAAACGTTCCGGTTCGAGGTGAAAATATTGCACCCACGATCCAAACTCAACTTCACGCTCTTTATCCTGAGGATGAAGCGACAGGTTTTAAGCTAGGTGATATTCGTGGTGCATTCACCATTCGAAAAGTCATTCAATAACGGCTAAAAAGCCTTCGTAGCAACTCTAAGCTTCGAAGGCTTTATTTGACTCTTAAAAAGTTTATTTCAATGAAATAGTTTCTGTACGACCTTTCATTTCAATATTTAATTTATTTTCGTTTGCTAACCAACCTATAGCGCGTTGTACCATTTTAGCATCCAACGCTGACTCTTTAGCCATTTTTGTGACGCTACTTGCGCCATTTAAATCAAGATATTTCCACACCACACCTGCTGCTGTACCGATTAACTCTGACATTGCTTGCTCCCTGAGAAACATGAAAACCGCATTGACATTAAGACACATATCATGCCATTTCAATTTCAACCAAATATTGGCAGTTTACAATAGTATATCCATATTAAATAAGGGACTATTTTCCTGATTTTCACCTAAATGAGGCAAATTATTTACCGAATGCCCCAATTTGATAAAAACTTGTGTAAAAACACCTTATTTAAATGCCTTTTTGATACTTTCTAATGCCCGCATAATAACGACTCGCGGCGCAGCAATATTCATTCGCATAAAGCCACTACCACCTTGACCAAAACTAATACCCGCATTCATGCCTACTTTAGCCTTATTGATAAAAAAGGATTTAAGTTCGTCATCATCTAAAGCCATTGTTCGACAGTCCAACCACAACAAATAGGTGCCTTGAGACGCTATCACCTTAATATTCAACCTATTCGTTTCAATATAGTCGACAACTTGACGTCGCGTCTCATCAATATAGGCCATCAATTCATCTAACCACTGCTCGCCTCCACGATAAGCAGCTTCAAAGGCGGTCATGCTAAACGGGTTACATGCACTGATATGCAAGTTTTCAAATACCGTATTAATCGCTTTGCGATGTGGCAACTCATTGACAATAAGGCAAGACAAACCTAAACCGGCGATATTAAATGTTTTGCTGGGTGATATTGCCGTCACAATCACCACGTCATCGGTAAGGGTTGCCAAGGGAATATGGCGATAATCTGGGTAAATTAAATCGGCATGAATCTCGTCAGAAATAATCGTTAATTGATAGCGACGAGCGATATCAAGCATACTTTCAAGTTCATCTTTCTGCCACACTCTACCCACTGGATTATGTGGTGAACACAGTAGTAATAACTTGGCACCTGATGCAGCGCACTGCTCCAAATGATCAACATCGATAGTATAACGACCTTGCTCTAATTTCAATGGATTCAACAGTACTTCACGGCCCGTATCGGTGACTGCTGAAAAGAAAGGTGAGTATACGGGTGATTGAACAATCACCTTGTCTCCAGATTCAGACAACGCCATAATCGCTGCATGTATCGATGGTACGACACCAGGGCACATCACGATAGTTTCGCGCTGAATAGTCCACTCATAGCGACGCTGAAACCATTGTTGCATCGCCGTAAACAGAGTCTCAGGATATAAGCTATAACCATAGATAGGATGCGTAGCACGTTGTATTAACGCATCGTTTACTGCCTGAGGAGCAGAAAAATCCATATCTGCCACCCACAATGGAATAATATCTTCAGTGCCAAATACGGCCTTGCAGGCGTCCAATTTAACACTGGCGGAGCCTGCTCTATCAACAATATGATTGAAATCGTTTGCCATCGCTTTATTTCTTAACCCAAAGAGTGACATCCGATAGGGTATGTTGGAATTTACGACTGGTTTCTCTAATAACAAACGGTACTTGTTGTGGCGCTCGCATTAATTCAAAATGTTCACCCAACAAGCTCTTTAAGCCATCTAAAGTCGTCACATTTTCCCCATCTTTTTTAATACCACCCACCCAATTTTCTTTTTTAGTGTGTTCCTCTAACCAAGTATAAGGCGATGCTATCAATAACACGCCACCCGCATTCATTCGCTGATAAATTGAGGATAAAAACAAGGCGGGATCATATAGGCGATCAATCAGGTTTGCTGCCAGCACAAGGTCGTATCCGGTAAAATGTGGCATTAAATTACAGGCATCACCCTGTAAAAATTCCACTTTATTAGCGACTGAGGCTAAACCAAGCTCATCTAAACGACGTTCGCGATGAAGCATTAACTCACCTTCATCAGCGATGCTATATCTGATAACGCCTTGTGATGCTAATTGCACCCCAAGATTAATCAAGCGTGCTGAAAAGTCGATCGCGGTAACATGGTCAAAATGTTTGGCTAATTCAAAACTTGATCGCCCGACAGCACAGCCAATATCTAGTGCTTTTCCAGCAGGCTTATCACCCAATGCTTTAATCGCTATATTAGCTAATGCTTCGGGGAAATTCGCCACATCATAATACGAATCTCCATAATGGAATTCGGCATATTCAGATAACATTTTATCATTTTCATAATTTGACACAGCGTGTTCCTCAAGTTCATCTGCCACAACATAGCGAAAACCCGCATGTTGAAAAAAGTGTTTTCGAAAGGCATAACGTGCAGCCTGTTGACTTTCATTACCGCTTGATATCCATGAGCCACCTTTGAATAGATTATGTCGACCATCAAATGTCGGCATAGTGAAATCGTCGTAAAGTGGATGCACTTGAAAGCCATCAAGTGGATAAATCGGTGTCTCAGTCCATTGCCATACATTGCCAACCACATCATATAACTCACCATGAGCAAAATGATTAACAGGGCATGGTGATAAACCATGGTCACAATGGATATTCGCTGGTGCTTGCTGAGTTGTCGTTAATTGTACTACACCAGCAAAATCATAAATCCGTAACCATTCATCTTCTGTTGGTAGTCGTACTGATAAGTCAGTTTGGCTTGCCTTCCAGTTACAAAAAGCTTTAGCTTCATGATAATTAACTTCTACTGGCCAATCCCAAGGCATAGCGATCATTTCCGTCATCAATCGTAGTTGCCAACCTTGTGCAGATTGATGCCAAAAAGTGGGATGACTGGCCTTAGAAAATGTTTTCCATTGCAAACCTTCTGCTAGCCAATAATCATCACGGTCATAACCACCCGCCTCTACAAAAGCGAGAAACTCATGATTACTCACTAAGAACTTACTGGCTTGAAATGACTTTATTTCGGCTTGATGTGATCCATATTCATTATCCCATCCATAAATTGGATCATCGGTAGATTTACCTAAACGCACTGTAGCTGATGAAATAGAGACCAACTGATTATTGGGTGCCTTAGCCGTTGTAGTCCATGGTTGCCATGCATCATGGGTTTGCACTAAATCCAAATCTTGCTGACGAATTAGGACTGAAGAGGTTTCAATGTGAATTTGCTCATGCTCAATTCCCATTATGATCGTCCACCATGGGTTTTGCCAATTGATCGGCAGTATTAATGGCGCAGTGGCGATAATGTTATTAATAATTGTTTTTAACTGCTGACGATAGGCGGTGACATCAGCAACGGTTGGCCAGTCATAATGTGCATCATCAAGATCATCCCAGCTCATTTCATCGACACCAATAGCAAACATCGACTCAAACTTAGGATCTATACGTTTATCAATCAAGCCAGCTAATAACAGTTTATTAACAAAAAAGGTGGCGGTATGACCGTAATAGAAAATGAGTGGATGGCGAAGTGGTATTGATTGTTGGTAATAAGCTTGATCATCAGCCAACGTTTCAAACAATGATTCATAACGCTCAAAGGTGGCATTAAAATAAGCAGCAATTTCTACGCGTTTGGAATCAACATTATCACCCGTGAGTAAAGGTGTTCTTAAATACTGGTCGGCCGACATGTAATACCCTTTGTTCTATTCAAAACCTTAAGACATTTTAACAGTATAAACGTTACAAATAATGCGGGGCTAAATTTAACAACTTTAATATTGGACAAAATGCACCTTGAATTCGCTACTGATTATTTCAACATGAAACTAAGAGGCCTTTCAACAGCGAGTATTCTTAAAGCTAATTAGAGGAAAGATAGCCTCAATATAAATCATATCGAATCAGTGTTTACGGCGTTGCCTTCAGCCGCATAAGTCATACCGTCGAATAATTATGTACAAAAAAAAGCCGCAGTACTTTTTGTACTGCGGCTTTTTACAATCTGGAGCGGAAAACGAGATTCGAACTCGCGACCCCGACCTTGGCAAGGTCGTGCTCTACCAGCTGAGCTATTCCCGCTAGGGTTGTTACAACAT